>JACCSI010000303.1 GCA_013813075.1 Acidobacteriota bacterium
GCGATAGGTTCCTTGGTTTTGCCGCGCTCCTGTCGATACGCCAGCGTGCCGCTCGGCACAAAGAGGCGGGCGGCGGCTAAACCGGTTTCCACGTCGCCAAAGGCGCTGCCGCGAAGATCAATCACCAGTCGCGTCGCACCGCCCTTGGCCAACGTCGCGACCTCTGTTCTCAACTGCTCCGGAGTGGTCTTGGCAAACTCGGGCACGCGCAGCAGCCCGACACCGGACTGCGCCATCCGCCCGCGCACAGGGGAGGTGGGCAAGTCTTCGCGCACGATGTCGATAGTATGCGGTTCAGCGGCGTTGCCGCGGAGCACCGAGAGTGTCACCTTCGTCCCTGGCGTTCCCCCGAGCAGGCGCATTCCTTCGTAGACCGAGGTGTCACGCGTTGACTGGCCGTCGATCGCCCGAATGTAGTCTCCGGGCCGCAGTCCAGCGCGCCCGGCCGGGGAGCCGTCGCGCGCCGCAATCACACGCAGATAGTACTGTCGCGTCAGCTCGAGCCCTGTGCGTCCCGTGGCTTGCGTCTCGTTTCGCTCGAACGTCTTGACCTGGCCGGCATCCAGATATGAGCTGTCCGGATCGAGCCCATCGGCCAAACCGTGCATCGCGCCCTGCATCACCTTGTCGACCTTGACCTCTTCGACATAGTTGTTGACGATGAGCGTGACGACATCCTCGAAGATGCGCAGGAACTGGTAGCTCTCCTGTTGCGCCATCGCGCGGCCCATGAATCCGCCGATGACGGCATAGGCCAGCACGGGCACCGAAACGACCAGGACGAGCAGACGGCCGCGGGATTTCATCGAGGACTCCTGAGCCATTGTACGGGATCGACTGGCCGACCGTCGATGCGCACCTCGAAATAGAGGGCCTCGATCCCCTCGGGGTTGCGCCCCGACCGACCGACGACGGCGCCGCGTTCGAGCCGTGCGCCTTGTGCGACCGCCGTGTCTAGCAGATGGCCATAGAGCGTAAACGCGCCCGCTCCGTGGTCGACAATGACCAAGCCGCCAAAGCCGCTGAATGGTGCGGCAAACGCGACAGTGCCTCCGTGCACTGCGCGCACCTCCCGTGCGCCTGGGCCCGAGGGCGCGATCTCGATCCCGTTTCTGATGATGGTGGTATTGAAGTGGCCCGCCGGACTCTGTCCGAACCGTGACATGACTCGTCCCGATAGCGGCCACTCCAGTGTGCCGCGAAAGGGCGCGAGCGGCAGCGCCGCAGGCGTCGCGGCGCCGGACGTCATGTCGCTGACGCGCCGCTGGAGGGCGGCCGAGGCATCTTGTAATTCGCCAACGTAGCGGGCGGCGAGATCGCGCCGTTGATCCAAATCGTCGATGCGGCGATTGTGCGCGGCGACACTGGCCTCCAGTGCCTGACGCGCCTTCGTCGCTTCTGCGTGGGCGGCGGTAAGCGCGGTCTTGCGCGTGGCAAGCTCGAAAATCGCTTCCTGCTCGCTGCGAACGGTGCGGCGGTGCTCGTCGAAGCGAACTCGATCCAGTCGCGCGACTCCGGCGACGCCGCGACTCAGCCGGCCGAACGCCCGGAGATCGTCCGCGGAGAGGAGCAGGCGAGCGTATCCGCCGCGTCCTCGCTTGTAGACCTCTACCAGGCGTTGGTTGACGCCCGGAGACCCGGACAGTCGTTGTGCCTCGAGTCTGGTCAGACGCGCGGAGGTGTGCTCGAGGGCGCTCGCCACGCCGGCGAGATCGGCTTGGGCCTTTTTGACGGCCTGCGACCTGATTTCACGTTCCAATTCGAGTGCCCGCAACGCACCGATGACCGTCGTCGATTGTGCGGCCAGACGGTCGGCTTCGCGCTGCAGATCGCGAATGCGCTGCTCGGCGTCGCCGGCGAGCCGGCGCGTCTCGTCCTGCGGCGTCTGCGCACGCGCATCAAGGCAGAAACAGAGTGCACCCACAACGGTCGCACCAATCATTCGCGAGACCCGCACGTGTGCAAGGGTACCACGCGGTTCTGCTCGAAAAAGATGTTGTGGCCGCGTAAAAGATACGCGCGTGCGATGTTAGAACTGCTTTACGGCTCGGGATGATTCCGCGTGCACACGCTGCGTCACGATCGTCTAAACCCGCAAAACTGGAGGAATTCCATGCGGGCGCGTCAACTGTCGTCAGGGAAAGCACAGCTGGAACGCGGCTTGCCGAAGACGCGCGAAATGCACCTTGTTCAGAGAACTTCGTTTTTCGTCGTGTTCGTGTTTGTCGCCTTGCTCAGAGTGAATGCCGATGCCGCGTCGCTTACGCTTGCGTGGGACCCGTCCAGCGACGGGAAGACAACTGGTTACGTGATTCGGTATGGCACCAAATCCGGCGACTACTCAAGTGTTGTCGACGCCAAAGGTGTGACGTCGTATCGCCTCGACGGCCTGGCCGATGCGACCAAGTATTTTTTTACGGTTCAGGCCTACAACCGCGACGGCGAACTGAGTGACGCCGCGACCGAGGTGGCGGGGACCACTTCCGGAAAGATTGACGCGCCGACGGCATTCACTGGCGGGGAGACCCCTGCGCCAACCAACAGCGGGCTGTCCCCCGCGCCAGCCAACCCCGGGCCATCACCGGCGCCAACAAACGGCGGACGGGTGTTGGTCGTTGCCACGATGCGCCAACCCGGAGTGATTGATATTCAATGGACGACACCTACCCCAGGGCCTGTCCAATATAGGGTTGAAGTTGGCGCAGCGCCTGGTGCGACCGCGTACAGCGCGATTTCATTACAGCAAACGATCGCATTCGATGCGACGGAGTTGCCCGCGGCCGTCTACTACGTTCGCGTCCGGTCCCTCGCAAACGGCAACCTCGTCGGGGCGTCTGAGGAGGTCCGGGTGGACCCGCTTGGAGTCAGTGGGGAGATCCCTCCGACGCGAGAAAGGGCCGGGCAGTGTCTTCCTGCGCCCGCCCCCCGGCAGTTCGGCGTGGTGACGCAGGGCTCGACGGTCCGGCTGCATTGGCAACCCGGGGTCGGGAAGCTTCCGAAAGGTTACCTTCTTGAAGCCGGAAGGGCCCCAGGAGTGTGGGATCTCTTTACCTTGCCGCTCGGCGCGGTGGGGGGAATGATGGCGACCGCGGCGGCGGGCTCATACGCCGTGCGGTTGACGGCGACAAATGAGTGCGGCGCGAGCGTGTGGGGGGCGGAAACAGCGGTCAAGATCAAAGCGGTCAAGATCAAAATCGGGAGAGGCGATCAATCGGAGCGCCCGACTGAATCGCCGACATGGCTGGCCCCTCAGCAGGAGAACGACCAGTTGACCTTGTTCTGGGAGCCGCCCGCCGACGACGGCATCACGCGATACCTGATCGAAGCCACGACGCCGTTCGGACCGTTCACCTACGACACGTCCAGTCCGTTGACTGCTCTTGGCCACGTCAAGCCGGCACCCGGCCAATACATCGTGACGGTTCGGGCCGGCAACGACGCGGGCTTTGGGCCGCCTTCGAACCCCATTACGCTAATCGTCGAATAAGGAACGCACCAATGCGTGTAAGGGTTTTCAGTAAAGTTGCGTAACCCTCGGAATTGGGGCCAATTGCCCGTCAATATACAAAGGCTTACGGGACTTCGCGCAAACGCGCCCCGTATTCGCCCTTTCTCGGGGGAACGACCAATGGAGAGTTCGCCCTAAGGAAGACTTGTAACGAGAATTTGTGAAAAAAAGCACTCTGACAGGTTGATTTTTTTCTCCATCAGGCTAAGATCCTCCAGTCAGACACGCACCGTCCGATCAGTCACATGAAGTGCGTCAATCTCGATTAGTGTCGTAGCCGCTTCGTTACTGTCGTTTCCTGCGTGGGCAAAGGTGTATGAGAACGAACCTCACAATGTTAGGGGTTAGTGTCGCCATTCGAGGCGTCGACGAGGAGATCGAGTACGCGGCACGGTCGGGTGCCAAGGTCTTGATCACCGGCGAGAGCGGAGTGGGCAAAGAGGTTGTCGCCCGCCTCATTCACGCGCGCGGCGCGCGGCATAGTGCGGCACTGGTCCCGATCAATTGCGCCGGGATCCCGGACTCGCTCCTCGAGTCCGAACTGTTCGGACATGTCAAGGGGAGCTTCACCGACGCGCATCGGGACAAAGTGGGCCTGCTCGAGCGGGCGCACGGGGGCACCGTATTCATGGATGAGATCGGGGAGATGAGCCTGCGCATGCAAGCCCTCCTCCTGCGATTCCTCGAAAGCGGAGAGATTCAACGGGTCGGGTCCGACCGGCATGTGCCGAGTCTCGACGTCCGGGTCATCGCGGCGACTCACCGTCGCCTCATCAACCTTGTCGCCGAGAAATCGTTCCGCGAAGATCTTTACTATCGATTGAACGTCATTCACATCGAGGTCCCGCCCCTGCGCGATCGGCGCGAGGACATCGTCATCCTGCTCAATCACTTCTTTGCCGGCTTCGCCGAAACGTATGCGATGCCGCGACCGGAAGTCAGTCGGGAGGCCATGAAGCTGCTGACCGATTACCACTGGCCCGGGAACGTCCGTGAGCTGCGAAATGTCGCCGAGCGGCTGATCCTGCGCTGCGTGACAGGCCGTGTGGAGATCGACGCGCTCTCACGAGAGATCGTTCTTGACGGCAGTTCGAATCGTGCGCAGACCCCGACGGCAAAGGCTGCCGAGATTGCCGCATCGCCGCTCTTGTTCGAGCGGATCGTTCGAGGCGGCGAGTCGTTCTGGTCGGTCGCGTACGAACCGTTCATCGCGCGTGACCTGACACGCAAAGACATTCGCGACTTGGTCCGCCTCGGGCTCGAACACACCAGGGGCAACTACAAACTGCTGGTGACCACGTTCAACATGGCGCCGGAGGACTACAAGAAGTTTCTCAACTTCCTGCGCAAGTACCAGTGCCATGTGCCGTTTCAGGGCTTTCGAATGATGTCTTCGCCATTGCCCGATCCCCCGGAATATATCGCCAGCGCCTGATCGACCCGCCGCTTCGGGTAGCGTCGCGGCGACTGATGTGTTTTTGATAACCGAAGTCGTCAGCGACCCGCCGGCTTGGAAAAAAGTCAGCGTCTGCGCGGATTACGCCCGATTTCGAAGATGTAAGTGCAGTCCCTGGAGAGGTTTACAAGGATCGGCTCGTCGTGCCCGCCGGATAGTATTTTGCTATCACCGAGACATGCGACGTTTTTCACCAGCTCTCATAGCGTGCATCGGCATTCTGCTCATATCTGCGCTAGTCTCGGCCGAGCCCACCGCGACCCCCGGCGACGCACCGGACTCCAACACTCTGCTTGCTCAATCCCGCACACCGAACGGCGACGACAGTGCCGTCGCGCGCCCAACGTTCGACATCCCTGAGCCAGCCTCGCTTGTGTTACTTGGAACCGGGGTGGCAGTGGTGATCGCCCGCCGCAGGAGATCGGTGCAGCACTAACCAACCGATGCTCTCCGGCATCGTCATCAGCGCAGCGTGTGGAATGACGTCACACGTCTCCTGCACGACGCGTCATCCGCTTCACGCACCGACACCCGCGAACGAGCGTTGCCTTCCCCAGGCCGTTTGATGACGGGCCGCGGCGCGGCGACCCTCCGATTCGACAGCGACCGTTGGCGCGATTACGATTCGACACATGCCATCGCCTCCGGCCGGAACCGCGCCCACGCCCGACCCGACGAGCGGGGACGGGCGTAGCGTCCAGCCGCGACTCACGCACGTGCAGCGCCTCGAGGCCGAAAGTATTCACATCATCCGCGAGGTCGTCGCCGA
>JACCSI010000312.1 GCA_013813075.1 Acidobacteriota bacterium
GCATTAGACCGATCGGCGTCATCCACTGATTGAAGAACGGCGGCCCAACGGTCATGCGCTCGCCCGAGAGCGCCTCGGTGATCGTCGGGAACATCGTCGCAAACAGGATGAAGAACGCGCTGAACAACAGAATCCAGTTGTTCGCGAGGAACGCGCCTTCGCGCGACGCCCACGACTCGAGTTCGTTGCGCGCCTTCAGCATCGGCAGCCGGTAAATCACGAGACCGAAGCTGATCACCGCCGTGGTGATCATGAAGATGATGAACATCCGCCCGAGCTCGGGATCTTCGCCAAAGGCATGCACTGACTGCACGACGCCCGAACGCGTCATGTAGGTCTGAAACATCGTCAGCAGGAACGTCAGAATCACCAGCGTGACGTTCCAGACGCGCAACATCCCACGACGCTCCTGCACCATCACCGAATGCAGGAAGGCCGTGGCCGTGAACCACGGCAGCGCGCCGGCGTTCTCAACCGGATCCCAGCCCCAGAATCCGCCCCAGCCCAGTTCTTCGTACGCCCAAATCATCCCGAGGGTGAGGCCAAGCGATAAGAAGAACCAGGAGAACATCGTCCAGCGGCGGACTGCGCGCAGCCAGGAGTCGTCCAGGTGCCCGGTGATCAGGGCCGAGAGGCCGAACGCGAACGGAATAGTGAGGCCGACAAATCCGAGGTACATGGTCGGCGGATGGATCGCCATGTAGAAGTTCTGGAGCAGCGGATTGAGGCCAGTGCCATCGGTCGGCGATTCCGTCAGGTAGGTGTCAAACGGATTGTTGTGCACCAGCATCAGGAAGAGAAAAAACATCTCCACGATGGCAATGATGGCCACCACGTACGGGATCAGCTCCCGGTGGCGTTCCCGATTCACCTTCACCGCCACGGCGCCAAAAAGCGACAGCAGGAACACCCAGAACATCACGGAGCCGTCGAGCCCGCCCCAGTACGCGGTGATCTTGTAGAACAGCGGTTGAACGCTGTCGGAATAGCGCTGGACGTATTTGATCGAGTAGTCGCCCGACACAAATGCGTAAATGATGATGCCCGACGCCACGGTCAGCAGCGCGCCAATGGTGTAGAACGCGCCGATGCCGCTTTCGATGAGCCGATTGTTGCGACGCCGCGCGCCGGCGATGCTCGACGCGGCCGCGTAGGCGGCCACGATGAACGTCAGGGCAAGAATGAGGGAGCCGAGTGTGGCCATGTGTGTGACGCGAGCGGTGGTCCGCCGAACGGGCCGGCGACGCCGGCTGGGCTAGTTGGTTTGACTAGTAGGTGCCGGTGGCGCCGGCGACACTCTGCGGTTCGTACTTCGACGGGCATTTCGCCATCACGCCGTTGGGCGACACGGCGAAACCCTCGGGCGACAGCGTGCCTTTGAGCACGACTTCCGCATCGTTCTTGAACGTGTCCGGCACGACGCCCTTGTAGGTCGCCGTCACGATATCGCCGTTGCTTTCGACTTGAAAGCGCCATTCCAGGCTGTTCGGCTTGCGCGAGACCTGTTTGGCGAAGCCATGCAGCTGAAGCTTTTTGCCGTACCACTGGTCCGGCTGGACCATGACTTCGTCCACGTGCTTGTAATATTCGGACGACTCGCCAAGCGACGACATCAGTAGCCCACCAAAGGCCAGGGCGAGGACGAGCGTCGTAAGTCCGACTTTGACTGCCTTGTGCTTCATAGGAAAGGACTTCCCGTCCAGAATCTACTTCTCAGGATAGCCCTTCAGCAGGCGGTACACAAGTGCGACCGGCAGGCCGACGACATTTGAATAACTGCCTTGAATGCGATCAATGAACTTGGAAAACAGCCCCTGAATCGCATACGCGCCGGCCTTGTCCATGGGCTCGCCGGTGGCCACATACTCGGTTATTTCCGTGTCGGTCAGCGGATTGATCCACACCCGCGTCCGCGCCACCTCGATTGCCGTCCCGCGCCGGGCGATGACCGCCAAACCCGTCAGCACTTCGTGCTCGCGTCCCGACAACAGACGCAGCATGCGAGTCGCGTCGTCATTGTCCTGCGGTTTCCCCATGATTTCGCCGCCGACCAGCACGATCGTGTCAGCGCCGATGACCACCGCGTCCGGATGATTCGCAAAGGCCGCCTGCGCTTTTTCGAGCGCCAGACGCCGGACGTGGTCGCCTGGTGGTTCGTGTTTCCAGACCGATTCCTCGACCTTGACCGGCACGGTGAGGAATTCGATACCGGCAGCCGCGAGCAGGTCGCTGCGGCGCGGCGATGAGGACGCGAGAATCAGCACGCAGCGATTCTAATTTGCAACGTAAGCTGTGTGCGTGATTCGGGCGGAACACGTCATTCCAGCTGTGCTGTCGGAAATTATCAAGAAAGCGCCGCTGTGCGCCGAAAAGGTGGAGTTCGCCTGGCGGTCGGCGGTGGGCGCCGCTGTAGTGCGCGTCACCAAGGTCCGGCTCGACGACAACGGCGTCCTCCACGTCACCGCCGTCGATGCGCACTGGGCGAGCGAAGTGAAACGATCATCCAAGCTGATCATTGCGCGTCTCGCCCGCTTGCTGGGCGACGACACCGTCAAGAAAATCCGCGCGGCGTAACCGGTCAGCGCACCGGGTGGGCATCATTCCCCGGCACACGTACGACAAGACCATTGAGGTGCTGGGCCGCGCGGTCGAACGATCTTCCATTGCCGACTCGGAGCGACGCGAGGCTCTGAAGCGGCTGGCGACGTTCACTTCAGCGTCAACGTCATCTCGATGGTGACGCGCACGGGCACCGCCTCGCCATTTTTTGTGCCCGGGGTGAACTCCCATTGCTTCAACGCCGCCACTGCGTTCTCGTCCAGATCAGGATCGACGCTCCGAACGATGACAATGTCGGCGGGCTTCCCATCGCGATCGACCACGCACTTCATCCAGACGGTGCCGCGTGCGCCGGATTTCTTCGCCCGCTCGGTGTACTCCGGTCGCACTTCTTTGACGACGCTCGGCAACGTCACTCCGTTGCCAGGCTCGTAAACCGTTTGCTGCGTCGATACCGCCCCAGCAAAGACAACAACCAACGCGACGGCCAACCGTGTCGTCATCCGACGGTCTCCGTTGAAGTTCGGCGGGTTCGGTCCGTCCTGCGGATCAGTGGCGGTGCCCGTCGGGCATTCCCAGTTTCTCGATGGTGTCGCCTTCGAAGTCGATTTCAATCAACACCGCTGCCTGGTCGCCTACGACCCAGCCGTCGTGCCCGGGCTCGATTGCGACCACCTGCGGCGCGGCGAACTCGTGCACGCAGCCGTCTGGATATTCGACATGAATCTCTCCGCGCACCAGGAACCCGACATGCGCGTGCATGCAGTACTCCGTGCCGGTGATCGGTTTCATGTCTTTCGACCAGCGGAAACCCGGCGCATAGACAATCCGTTTGACGCGCGCGGCGCCGGTTCGGACGGCGTCTACCTGGACGCCAGCGACTTCGCGGCGTTCAGCCCCTTTAATCGGACCAAAAATCGGATCGGATCCAGCCATCGCGGCCTCCTTGTGTGGCCCGAGTATAGACTTTTAGGTATGCGAGAAGCGGTGATCGTCAGCGCTGTCCGTCTGCCGACCGGTAAATTCCTGGGCACGTTGAAGGACTTTCAGGCGCCTGAGCTGGGTGCCATGGTAGTGCGCGAAGCCGTTCGACGCGCGGGCGTAGACCCGGCGCTAGTCGACGAATGCATCATGGGCAACGTGGTGTCGGCCGGGACCGGGCAGGCGCCCGCCCGGCAGGCCGCGCTCAAGGGTGGGCTGGCCGACCACGTCGCCGCGCTCACCATCAACAAGGTGTGCGGCTCCGGTCTCAAGGCGGTGATGCTCGCCCACCAGGGCATCCAGACTGGGGACATCGACATTGCTGTCGCGGGCGGGATGGAGTCGATGAGCAACTGCCCGTACCTGCTGCCCCGTGTCCGCGAAGGTCTGCGCATGGGCCACGGACAGGTCATCGACTCGATGATTCTCGATGGCTTGTGGTGTCCGTTCGAAGGTTGGCACATGGGCCACGCCGGCGAGACCGTGGCCGACGCCTACCACGTCACGCGCGAGCAGCAGGACGAGTTCGCGGCCGAGAGTCATCGTCGAGCGCATGCGGCACGGACCGGCGGGAAGTTCAAGGACGAGATTCTGGCGGTACCGATTCCGCAAAAAAAGGGCGCGCCGACGCTCTTCGACCACGACGAGGCGGTTCGTCCCGAGACGACTGCCGAGACCCTGCGCGCGTTGAAGCCAGCCTTCAAAAAAGACGGCAGCGTGACCGCGGGCAATGCCCCGCCGGTCAACGACGGTGCCGCGGCACTTGTCGTCGTCGCCGCCGAGCGGGCACAGGCACTTGGGCTCACACCGATCGCCCGCATCGTCGCGCAGGCCACCAGCGGGTTGCAGCCAAAGATGTTGCTGATGACGCCCGTGGAAGCGACGCGCAAGGTGGTCAAGAAGGCGAACTGGAGGCTCGACGACGTCGACCTCTTCGAG
>JACCSI010000683.1 GCA_013813075.1 Acidobacteriota bacterium
ATCTTGCGCACGGCACTGGCCGCGCGCAAGCTCGGCCGTAGGGGTGTCCGTGGGTTCAGCGGTTTCGCATGGCTGCCGACCCCGATTGAGCTCACTCCGAGGGGTCGGGGGACCCATCAATGCAAGACCTAGCCAGGCCCCTCGTTCATACGTGAACAGCTCGCGATCGGTACGATGACCGCCGTCCGTGAGGACGCACTCGTTGTCGCCCTTGGCGAGCTGCAACGTTCCGCCACGATAGACTGAGCGCGTGTTCGTCATCGAGCTGATCTATAAGGCCGACCTTGCCAACATCGACGCACGGATGCGCGCGCATATGGCCTTTCTCAAGAAGTATTACGCGGCAGGCAATTTCCTGATGTCAGGACGCAAGATTCCGCGCGATGGCGGGATCATCCTCGCAGTGGGTGACGATCGCGAGCAGATCGACGCCATCATCCGGCAGGATCCGTTTGTGGTGCACGGCCTGGCCGACTTTCGGGTCATCGAGTTTCGCGTCAGCCAACGCGCCGACGATCTTCACAGCCGGATTTGATTGGGGCGTCGTGGTGCGCCCTGCGGCACTTGCCCAGGCGTCGGCGCGCAGCTCACGCCCGGGATGACCATGCCGCTGGTCTCGCCATTCTCGGTTGTGCGGAATTGCCGTGCGGCCCGGTTCGCGAGAGAAAAGGAATCTTCATACTGGCCGAGTGAGGAGAGAGTCATGATGGGATTGCGATCACGCGGAACGGCCGCTCTTTTCCTTACTGCGGGAATTACCGCGGCGGGATTCGCACTGCAGGCACAAACCCGCGCGGAGCCGGTGGGCGAGTGGCACTACATCGGCGGCGACGCCCATCACACCCGATATTCGCCGCTGGATCAGATCACCGCCGCCAACTTCGAGAAGCTCGAGGTCGCCTGGACATGGCGCGGCGACAATTTCGGACCGGAGGTCGACTACATCTTCCGCTCGACGCCGCTCTACGTCGACGGAGTGCTCTACACAGTGGCCGGTCAGCGACGCACTGTGGCGGCAATCGATCCCGCCACCGGCGAAACGCTCTGGGTATATCGCGAGCCGCACACGACCCGCTTCGACCGCGGCATGCGGAACAACTACGGGAAGGGTGTGGCTTACGGACAGATCGAGGGCCGGCGCGTGATCTATTACACGTCACCCGCGTTCTTCCTTCACGCCCTCGACGCCAAGACCGGCCAGCACCTCGAGAACTGGGGAACGCGCGTTCCGCTGTCTGGATTTCCGGCCAGCGGCGTCGTGGACATGCTGCCGGACTTGGTGCGCGACTGGGAACCCTGGCTCACGTCGGGGGTGACATACGATCCGGACAAGGGCATCCCGCGGGAGCTTGGGAATCTGTCGACGTCGTCACCGCCCATCATTGTCAACGGCGTCGTCATCGTCGGCAACGTGCACGAGCAGGGCTACTATCAGACGCGCACCGAGAACATCCCCGGTGACATCCTCGCCTACGACGCCAGGAGCGGCAAACACCTGTGGAAGTTCCATGTTGTCCCGCGGCCCGGCGAGTTCGGCCACGAGACGTGGGAGAACGATGCCTGGAAGCAAACCGGCGACGTCTCGTCGTGGGCGCCGATGTCGGCGGATCCTGCGCGCGGGCTCGTTTACATTCCCACGAATCCTCCGACGATTGATTTCTTCGGGGGGTTTCGCCCGGGTCACAACCTGTTCGGGACGAGCATTCTTGCGCTCGACGTGAAGACCGGCACGCGAGTGTGGCATTTCCAAACGGTCCACCACGACATCTGGAATTTCGACAATCCGACCGCGCCCGTCCTGATGGATGTCGCCATCGATGGACGACTGACACCTATCCTCGTGCAGACCACCAAGCAGGGGTTTGCCTACACGTTCAATCGTGAAACAGGCGTGCCCATCTGGCCGATCGTCGAGCATCCGGTCGCGGCATCCGACCTTCCCGGCGAGAAGCTGTCGCCGACGCAGCCGTTTCCGACGAAACCGAAACCGCTCGAGATTCAGGAGCTGACCGTCGACAACCTGATCGACTTCACGCCGGAGCTGCGGCGGGAGGCGATGACGACGATCAAGACCTACAAGACCGGTCCACTCTTCACACCGCCGATTCAAGTGGGCCATCCCTCGGGCCTGCGGTCCTTTGTCAGCTGTCCAGCCGGTGCGAGCAACATCAACGGGCCGACCGTGGCCGACCCAGACAGCGGCGTCCTCTTCGTCACGACCCAGCGACTATGCCGTGCCGAGAACGTCGTGCCGGGCGTGAAGATGGACGAGCCCGATGATCCCAAAACTACGGGCAAGACGCTTTCGCGCTGGGTCGTGGCCAACCGTGGCGATCTGAGTGGACCAGAGGGGTTGCCGATCTGGAAACCGCCCTACAGCCGCATCATCGCGATTGACATGACGACCGGCGAGTTCCTGTGGGAAAAACCCAATGGCAACACGCCAGACCACATCAAAAATCACCCGCGACTGAAGGGGCTCGAGATTCCTGCCACCGGTCAGCTGACGCATGCGGTGATGATGCCGACCACAACATTGCTGATCACCGCGCCCGGCGGCGAGCCGGTGCTGTACGCACTCGACAAGCGCACCGGCGAGCGTGTCGGCACGGTGAAGCTGCCGGCACCGGGCCAGTACGGAATGATGGGCTATCTCCACGGTGGACGACAGTACGTGGTGGTGCAAGTGGCGAGCGGCACAGTGCCAGGTGCGCTGGTGGCACTGCGGCTGCCAACGAGCAAGCGATAACGTGCGAATGCTTCAGAAGCGAGGTCGACGATGTCTACGAATACGTTGTGGAAGCGGTTGCTGCTGGTGTGCGGCGCGGTCGTCTGTGTGGCCGCCGGTATGCTGGCGCAGGCGAAGGTCAACCCCACAGACCCGCAGCCGACGTGCGAGATGTGTCCGGGCACCTACATTCCGCTGTCCGAGCTCGACGCGTATACCAAGAAGGCCATTGCGGAGCGGCTCAACGACCAACAGGTGCGCGACATTGACATCGGCAAGGCGCACATCGGCATCGGCATCGTCTATCGCACGAAGCTGGACACGCCGCAACCAAACTCGGTCGCCGAACACGATCTGGTGAGCGAGGTGTACCACGTCATTTCGGGATCAGCCACATTGGTGCTCGGGCCTGATATCGTCAATCGGCAGCGCCGGCCGGCAACGCAGCAAACGGTGATCGAGTTCAATGGTCCCGGGAACAACGGCTCAGACATTCGAAACGGTGTCGCCCGCAATCTCAAAGCTGGCGACGTCGTCGTCATTCCTGCCGGCACCGGTCACTGGTTCACGAAGATCGATGATCACATCAATTACCTGATGATTCGCATCGACCCTGACAAGGTCACCCCGCTCCGGTCGGAAGCGCAGTCCAAAGCGTATCTTTCGAAGGCCGCGCAGTAATGACCCGGAATGGCTATACGGCGCGGACGTTGATCGGCAGGACACGATGCCGCATGTACGCGACGACCGTGGCCATGGCCAGCAGCACCAGCCGTGATTGCTGCCGAGCTCATCTCGCTGCGCACGACATGAAAGGCCGTCGCCGACGCGGTCACGATCATAATCCCGGCCGCCGCCCAGGCGACCAGCCACGGCAGGATCCGCGCCAGTCCCGGAAGTGTCAGTCCGACCGCGGCCAGCACCTCCGCGATGCCTAGGAAGATCTGGAACCATCGGGGCAGCGACGCATTCATCTGCTCGGCGATCTCAGGCGGCGGCGAGAGAAAGAGCCAGCCGTGGGCGAAGAACGCCACCGCGAGCAACAGCTGCAAGACCCACAACACGATGTGCACGACGTCACCTCCCGTTCCCTACCAACAAGTCGAACCAGAAGCGCTGGATTCGACATCGACACAAAGAATGAGTGGCCCGGGCGTGTGCGTCATTTTCGCTGGGTCAGTCGCCGACGGCCGTCACGTCCATGACCCAAATGTCGCCGTCGTCCTCTCTCCAGGTGAAATACAGATAACGCTCGTCGGTGGCAAACACGTAGCCGAGGCTTCCTCGCCGACCCTGAAGCTTGGTCAGTCGAGAGATCTGGCCATCGGCCAACGACAGTTTCCAATGGTCGTGATTCTCTCGTGGTCCGGTAATCGCGCTGAAATAAATCGAGCGGCCATCACGCGAAAAGCGAGGTGTATACGGCGGTTCAGCAGTGGGCGGGAGAGGCGACGGCTCGCCGCCGTCTCTCGCGACACGATAGAGCCGATCCTGCCTCCGGAAGACAAGCCACCGTCCGTCGGGTGACCATGCGGCAGCGTCGCCGCTGTTTCCGCGCGCAAGCTGACGCGGCTCGCCTCCCTGTGCCCCCACGATCAGCGTGGCCGCCAGTCCCCGTGACCCGAACGCGATCTCACGCCCGTCGGGCGACCAACTGGGATACCAGTCCTGCCCCGGATGTGACGTGAGCTGTCGCGCCGGCCCACCCCTCGAGGGCATGACCCAGATGTCGCGATTGCCGCTGCGATACGCGTAGAAAGCAATCTCGCCTCCGTCCGGCGACCACCGCGGACACCAATCAGGTGTCGGGTCGGTCGTCAGTTGGGTCATTTCGCCGCCCGTCGCGGGCAAGCGCCAGAGGTCCTGATTACCGCGGCGGTCGGAGCTCACCGCTAGATGTGCACCGTCCGGCGACAG
>JACCSI010000338.1 GCA_013813075.1 Acidobacteriota bacterium
TTTCAATGAAGACGAAACTGTTTGCTCTGACCGCGGCATTTGCCCTCTTCGCGACGACGGCCGCTGCCGCAATGAACTGGGCAGAAATGGGCTGCTGCCCGCTCTGTAAGTAACCGAGCATTTCTGTGGCAGGGGCGCCGGGGCAACGCTCCTGCGCCCTGCCCGCAATGCCGTCCATTCTCGCAGCCGACGGGCCCGCAGTCCGCGGCGTCGTCCGCGTAACGCGCGCGCTCGGGATGAGTTATACCCGCCACACGAATCACGTCGGATGCTGGATCCGTCCGCTGGTTGTCAGAAACTCGTCGCATTGAAACAGGCGCCATCGTGTTTGCGCGCGTCCAGGACGAGCGGTGCACGTGTTTCCTGGCGGGCAGGTAAGGACGGCACATTAAAAGTTACTTCTCGGCTTCGGGGGGAGATTCCCCACTCCGACCACCGGAAACGGCGGTATCAACGCGGGTGTTGAGAACCGCACGCGCGGGACCGCTGGCGCGTTTCCTGCGACGTGACAAGAGCGACCACACATCGTTACGACCCGCGTCTGTAACGAGCGGACGAATATGGGCTTGACTCTGGAGTGCGCTCCAGGGTGAATACTTGTGAAATGGCCTCCTGCTGCGGATCCTCTGACCGCGTGCCTGCACCCGTAACGTCGCGATGTCCTCAGAGCGGCACGAAGGGCCTCACCGTCAATTTGCTAACCGTCAAGGCCTTGCTCTGTGAGTCTGCACTCAGGGTCGTTCAGGAGGGTCCGTATCGATTCTGTGCCGACCCAACGTGCGCGGTGGTGTACTTCGACAACGAAGGACACGTGTTCCACACAGCGGACCTGCGGGTGCCCGTCTGGCAGAAGCAATCCGCCGGTGCGCGCATGATCTGTTATTGCTTCGGCGAGAACGAGGCTTCAATGGCACGTGAGTTGGCAGCGGCACGTCGGTGCGACGCCTCACTCCGGGTACGAGAGCACATTGCGGCCGGCCGCTGCGCCTGCGAAGTGCGGAACCCGCGCGGCGCGTGCTGCTTGGGCGATGTGATGGAGGCCGTTGCACGGATCGAGGCCGAATCTGCCTCGGTCCTTCCGAAGTAGGTCCATGGCTACCAAATATCGGATCAGTGAAATTGCAGAGAAAACGGGCGTCACGTCTGATGCCATCCGCTACTACGAACGGCTTGGCGTGTTGCCACGTCCGGCGCGTACGGCTGGCGGGCTGCGGACGTACGGGGATGGCTTGCTGCCACGGGTCCGCTTCATCCAACAGGCCCAGGCTATGGGGCTGACCTTGAAAGACGTCAAGGAACTGGTGGCCAACGAAGGACGCAGCGGCCAACAACGATGCCGCCGGGTCCGGGATCTCCTGAAGAGCCGGCTTGCGGACGTGGATGCCCGGCTCAAGGAGATGCACGCGTTTCGACGAACGCTCCGCATCCATCTTCAGGATTGCGAGCACGCTCTCGAGCAGGAACAACCAGTCTGCCCGGTCATGTCCGAATTGGGAGCGTCACGGCAATGAAGACCGCTCTCGCCTCGGTGCTGGCTGCCGGCGTTGCCTCAGCATGTTGTATCGGACCTGTAGCGGTCGTCCTGCTCGGCGCCGGGACGTTCGCCGCCGCGTTATCCGCGCTGGAACCGTACCGTCCATTTTTGCTTAGCGCGACGGCGCTCCTGCTTGGCGTCGCGTTCTACGTCGCCTATCGCCCAACGTTGGACCGCGATACCTGTTCGCCAGCGTCGCGAACACGCAACCGTGTCGCTGTGTGGTTCGCGGTGGCGCTCACGACAGCACTCGCCACTTTTCCTTACTACGTTCTCTATCTTTTCTGAAGGAGGACACATGCGAAAGATTCTAATATTGGCAGCAGCGGTTCTTGTCGGCGGCGTCGCAACGGCCACAGCGGTAGGCGGACAGTCCACACAGACGAAGCCGGCCGAAGGTACAAAAGTCTTCACGATCAAAGTGAGCGGCATGACCTGCTCTGGCTGTGAAGCGGCGTTGAAAATCGCCGCGAAACAGATTGACGGGGTCGAAGACGCGAAGGCCAGCTACGCGAAGGGGACGGCTGAGATCACCTACGATTCCGCCAAGACATCGCCCGAGGCGATCGCGAAGGCCATCGCCCAGAAGACTGGCTACAAGACCGAGGTGGCGAAGTAGCGCGCTGACCACTCGGCGCCAGAATGAGGGCCGTGATGTGACGGCATCAGTGCAGATTGGACTCGGTCTGTCGCTTTGAGACCGCTTCCGCGCTCCCGATGACTCAGCGCAACAAGAGAGCCGTCCTGAGTCCTTGAAACGTGAGATTGCGACGATCTTGAGCGCCTCCGCCGATGGCCATCGCTGCAATTGCCTTGACGATTAGACGTCGAACGCCCACCGCCGTTGTTCCAAATGGCGACCCGAATGGGCGGCGAACCGAGCCACGCTTGACCGACTGATTCAGTCGGATATACAGTTGACCAAGTTGCGACTCAATCTCAACTTGGAGCCCCTGCCTTGATTTTTCAACCGCGCGCCCTTCCGACTCTCTCCATCCTCACCATCATCCTGTGTGCGCCGGGACGGGCCGCGGCTCAACCGTCGAATGTCGGCACTCTGACGGGAGTCGCGGTGGACCCGTCGGGAGCGACGGTACCCGCGGCCACCATCACCGTGCGATCCAGCCTTGTCGTCCAGTCCAGCGTGACCGGGCTGAATGGCCGGTTCAGTATGGCGAACTTGAGTGCCGGGGAGTATTTCATCGAGGCCAAAGCGGCAGGCCTCGCCGCAGCGCCCAAGCCCGTGAGCGTTCGCGCGGGTGCGACGGTCGAAGTGGGCGTGACGCTACACATCGAAGCCGTGCGACAGGAACTGGTCGTCGGCGCACAGCGGCTCGGCGGCACCGCCGCGCTCGAATCTCGCTTGCCCGGGTCTTACGACACGATTGGACGCAACGTGCTCGAACTCACGCACCCACACGATACCAACGAGGTGCTGCGCAAGTTCAGCGGGCTGACCGTTCGCGACGAAGAAGGTCTCGGACTACGGCCAAATATCGGCGTCCGCGGCCTCAACCCAACCCGTTCATCGAAGACCCTGCTGCTCGAAGATGGCGTGCCGCTGACCTTCGCGCCCTATGGCGACAACGCGTCGTATTATCACCCGCCGATCGAGCGGTTCGACGCCATCGAAGTGCTCAAAGGCTCGGGCCAGATCGCATTTGGACCCTCAACCATCGGTGGCGTGATCAATTACATCACCCCCGTCCCGCCATCCCGACCTGCCGGCTCGGTTGCGATCACCGGCGGCACCCGCTCGTTCATGAACGCCGTCGCCACCGCGGGCGCCACGCGCGGACGGGTCGGCGTGCTGCTCGACCTGATGCGCAAGCGCAGTGATGGCGCGCGGGAGAACACCCACAGCACCTTGACCGATCTCGGCGGTAAATTGGTCGCGACCGCCGGCACGGCGCACGTGTTCACGATCAAGGGCAACTACTACGCCGAAGATTCGCAACTGACGTACTCGGGCCTTCGCGCCGACGAATTCGACCAGGATCCACGGCAGAATCCGTTTGCCAACGACGCCTTTGAGGGTGATCGGGTCGGTGGTTCAGTCGCGCACGCTGGAGCGTTGTCGGCGCGAGTGCTCCTCACGACCACGGCCTACGTGTCGCACTTCGGCCGCGATTGGTGGCGGCAGTCGAGTAATTCGACGCAGCGGCCGAACGATAGCAGCGACCCCGATTGCGCCGGAATGATGAATCTGTCCACCACGTGCGGTAACGAAGGGCGATTACGGCGTTACCTCACGCTTGGCCTGGAGAGTAAGGCACGTCTCGACGTCGGCAGTCTATCGATCGATACCGGCGTGCGTGTCCATCGCGAGCAGCAGGAACGGCGACAGGAAAACGGTGCAACTCCGCGGGCGCGGGCCGGAGTGGCGGTCGAAAACAACGCACGCGACGCCGACGCGGTGTCCGCGTTTGTCCAGCCGCGCGTCACTGTCGGGCGATTCGCGATCACACCCGGCCTGCGCCTTGAACGGGTGCGGTTCGAGCGCACCAATCGGTTGGCTGGTGACGTGGTGGCCGGCTCGACGACTCTGACCCAGTGGATCCCCGGCGTCGGTATCTCCTGGGCTCCGGCCGACCACGCGCTCCTTTTTGGCGGCGTTCACCGTGGCTTTGCGCCGCCGCGAGTTGAAGACGTCATCACGAACAGCGGCGGCGTGGTTGACCTCGATGCCGAGTTGTCGTGGAACAGCGAGGTCGGTGTCCGAACGCGCGTGCTCGAAGGAGTGACGTTATCCGGTGCCTGGTTCCGGATGGATTACGAGAATCAAATTGTGCCGGCGTCAGTTGCCGGCGGCGCAGGCGCGACGCTGACCAACGCGGGGCAGACACTCCATCAGGGTCTTGAGCTATCGGCACAAATTGATTCGGCGTCCTGGCGACAGACGTCGCACAACGTCTATCTCCGTCTGGCCACCACCTTCATCCCCATCGCCCGTTTTGCTGGCGTGCGCGCGAGCAACATTCGTGGGTTTGAATCGGTACGCGTCGACGGAAATCGCCTCCCGTACGCGCCACGACAGACGACCAACGCCACCGTTGGCTTCACACAGCGCCGATGGTTCGACGGGTCCATCGAAGCGTCGGCGGTCGGCGCGCAGTTCGCTGACGATCTGAATTCAGTGGCCACGTCAGCGGATGGCCAGCGCGGGCTCATCCCGGCCTCGGTGGTGTGGAACGCCTCGGCCAACGTCTTTCTGAAGCCGTCTCGCGTGACCGCGTATCTCTCGGTCAAGAACGTGGCTGACCGGCTTTATATCGTCGACCGTAGCCGCGGCCTTCTCCCGGGGTCGCCGCGTTTGGTTCAGGCGGGACTTCGCGTCTCTTTCTAGCAGCGCTCACCCACCGAACGAGCGGGACCAGCTCGTCGGAGCGGTCACCTCCCGGGGTCAGGTGAATCGGGTCACAAACAGTGACAGCCCTGCGCACAGCGTTGTGGTTCAATGTTGGACTGTGTTGCGCGCCCATGTTCCCTTCCAAGGCGTCCGCTGGGCGACGTTCGTCACATTGCTGTGTGGGCTGTCGTGGACTGCGAACTTGCGCGCGCAGCCGCCCATCCAGACGGTCGAAACCGGCCTGAACGCCGTGACCGATCCGGGCGAACGGGTCGATGGCCCACCGCCGCCGCAGCCGCCTGCGATGGTCGCACGCGATGACCTGCGCAACGTCACGATACGCACGGTGCGATTGCCCTCGCCAATTGCCGTCGACGGCGTCCTCGACGAACCGTTTTACCAGACTGTGCAGGCGGCCAGCGATTTCGTCCAGCAGGAGCCCGACGAGGGCCAGCCCGCGACGGACAAAACCGAACTATGGGTGTTCTACGACGATCAAAGCATCTATATCGGCGCGCGGCTCTGGGAATCGGTCACGGGACACCGCGTCACGAGCGACATGCGACGAGACAGCTCGAACTTGTACAACAACGACCACCTCGCCGTACTGTTCGATACCTTTTACGATCGCCGTAACGGCTTCGGCTTCATGGCCAACGCGCAGGGAGGGCTGTTCGACTGGGCGGTGACTAACGAGCAACCGAATAACAA
>JACCSI010000342.1 GCA_013813075.1 Acidobacteriota bacterium
CTGCAGGGCGGCGACGTCGTCGCCTGCGCGGAAACCGGTACCGGCAAGACGCTGGCATTTGCGCTCCCGATTCTGCAGCGGTTGATGGTCGAACAGCCGCCGTTTGGCGACCCGGCACGCGAGGCCTACACCCGTGCCTTGATTCTCGCGCCGACGCGTGAGCTTGTCGTGCAGATCGAGGACGCGTTCGTGGGCCTGACGTATCACTCGCCGGTCTCGACCGTGCCGGTGTTCGGCGGCATGCCGATGGATCCGCAGGAACGCGGCCTCAAGGCGGGTGCCGACATTGTCGTGGCCACACCGGGGCGATTGATGGATCACATGCGCCATGGCTCGACTGACTTCGTGCGGCTTGGCTGCCTGGTCCTCGACGAAGCCGACCGCATGATGGACATGGGCTTCTGGCCCGACGTGCAGAAAATTGTGAGCGCATTGCCGCCCGAGCGTCAGACGCTGCTGTTCTCGGCGACCATGCCGGGAGAGATTCTGAAGCTGGCCCGCGACGTCCTACGGATGCCGACCTACCTGCAGGTCGGCGCCAACCGCGGCGCGGCGCGCACGATCAAGCACTCCCTCGAGCAGCTCGCCCGTGTCGATAAGCTCGACTGGCTCGCCCACTTCGTCAAGCGCAATGCGACCGGCCCCGTGCTCGTGTTCGTGCGGACCAAGATCGGTGCGGACCGGGTCGCGCGGCAGCTACAGGCCAAGCACATTCGGGCCGCGGCTCTGCATGCCGATCGGACGCAGCAAGAACGGCTGCAGGCCGTCGAGGGTTTCCGCTCGGGCAAACATCCGGTCCTGGTCGCTACCGATATTGCCGCGCGTGGCCTCGACATCGAGGGCATTGCGCACGTCGTCAATTTCGAAGTGCCCGACACCCCGGAGGCCTACGTACACCGCGTCGGTCGCACCGGTCGCTCCGGCGCCGAAGGTCACGCGATTACGCTCGTCGCGCCGGACGAATTGCGAAACTGGCAAGCTTTGGAGAAGCGCGTTGGACTCCAACTTCAGTAACAACCGGGCGCCCGACGAAGCGCCGGCCCCCGCCGAGTCCTCGGCTGCGACCCCCAGTGCGCCAGCTGCCGCGACGCCGGCCGTGTCGGCGGCGACAGCGCGATTCCACTCGTGCCGCTGGCGCAAAGCGCCCAGCGAGGAAAATACGCTGCCCGACCACTGCACGCACCGCGATGTGCTGCCGATGGCCGGCACCGCCGGTTTTTCGCCCGATTCGTGGTGCACGGATTGCGGCTTCTACAAAGCCAAGCGCACGCCGAGGAAGCGTCAGGAAGAGCCACCGACCCAGGACAGCTGGCGGCGCTGGTAGAGGATTCGACGCCTCTGACGCCGTGCAGGACGAGACCAGACGTGCCTAGCGTGTCGCGTCGGTGAGCGCCCCGTACACCATCTTCGGGGAGATCGTGCGCATCGGCGGCGTGTCGCCCCGAGGATTGCTGCCGTTGACGTTCTGGATCATTCCAATCACGATGAGGTCGTTAGTGGGATCAATCCAGAACCACGTACCGAATGCGCCGCCCCAGTAAAACGAGTTGACGCCGCGCGGCGTCGCCGCCTTCGCCGGATCCATCACGATGGCGAAGTCGAGCCCAAATCCGATTCCGTCCTCTTTCGGCCCGTAGAGGTCCACCTGCACGCCCGGGTTGAGCACATTGGTGCGCATCAATTGCACGGTCGATGGCTTGATGATGCGCGCGCCCTCGAGCTCGCCACCATTCAGCATCATTTGCGAGAAGCGGAAGTAGTCTGCCGCGGTCGACAACAACCCACCGCTGGCGGACAGGAATGTCGGCTTGCGCGACGGAGCACCCGCGGCGGCCGTGGCAAGCACGACTTTCTTTTCGGGACCGTAGGTGTGCACGCGCGTCACGCGATTGATCTTCGATTGGTCAACAAAGAATCCGGTGTCCTTCATTTTCAGCGGTTCGAAGATGCGCGTGGCCAGGAAGACGTCAAGCGGCTGGCCCGACAGCTTTTCGACGATATATCCCTGAATGTTGACGCTGGGGCCGTAACGCCAGTCCGTGCCGGGCTGTGCGGCTAACGGCAACGCCGCAAGCTTGTCGATCATCGCCTGCAAGTCGCCGTCGTTCAGGTTGGCCTTTTCGTAGCCGCTGCTGACGTCGAAGCCCGCCGTATGACTCATCAACTCGCGCATCGTCATTGGATGGTTCTGCGCGACTTCGCCGGCTGGTGTGGTCACCTTGAGATCTTTGAACTGGGGAACGTGCTTATGAACCGGATCGTCGAGCGTCCACTTGCCCTCTTCCCAGAGCATCATCATCGCGACGCCGGCAATGGGTTTGGTCATCGACGCAATGCGAAAAATCGTGTCGGTCGTCATCGGCGTTTTCGCGGCAATGTCGTTGAAGCCATGCGCGTCCAACGCCACAACCTTGCCGCGGCGCGCCACCAGTGACGTCACGCCCGCGAGCCGTCCTTCATCGACCAACGCGTGCAGTGCGTCCGTGTAGGCCTTGAGACCCTGGGCGGAGAAACCGACCGATTCAGGTGATGCCAGCTGGACGTCGGCATGTACCGGTGCGCCCCCTGATCTTCCAGTGAGTAGCATCGTACTCACCACAGCTGCGAGCAAATGACGAGCTGGTCCGGTCATAGG
>JACCSI010000351.1 GCA_013813075.1 Acidobacteriota bacterium
TCTCGAGGCAGTGCGTCACGAGCTGTTCTGCGAGCTGGGCAAGGGCGGCGTCGATTTTCCTGCGGTCATCGCTGCGCTGCGCGAAATGGATTACGACGGCTGGATCGTTGTCGAGCAGGACGTCTTCCCCGGCTATGGCGCTCCGGCCGAGAGCGCCGCGCGCAGCCGCCGATACCTCGCATCGCTGGGAATCTAAGTGAGTATCTGTGCAAGGGCCGCGCGGCGAGGCCCTTTTGACACAGTAAAAGCGTAGAATCGCGTCAATGGCGACCGGCGCGACGTACAAGGGTCCGCTCCACCAGATGACGCAGACGACGCCGACGTGTCTGTGGAGCGACTCCGCCGACCTCGACGATCTCGAGTTCGCGATCGCGAATGGCGCCGTCGGCGCGACCTGCAACCCCGTCATCGCACATGCCGTCCTGAAGGAGCACCCGACGGTGTGGCGTCCGCGCATTGCCGACCTGGTGCGGCAGTTGCCAACGGCCACAGAGGATGAGATCGGGTGGGCAGCAGTTGAGCGCCTGTCCGTAGATGCCGCGCGGCTGTTGCTTCCGGCCTTCGAGGCGCATCAGGGCCGCAACGGCCGCCTGTCGATTCAGACCGATCCCCGCCTGTATCGCGATGCGCAAGCCATCCTCAAGCAGGCCGAGCACTTTCACCAGCTGGCGCCGAATGTGATCGTCAAGATTCCGGCGACGCGTGCCGGCATCAGGGCGATGGAAGAAGCCACCCTGCGCGGCATCAGCGTCAATGCCACCGTGTGCTTCTCGGTGTCGCAGGCGATCGGCGTTGCCGAAGCGATCGAACGAGGCTTGAAGAAACGCGAGAGCGGCGGCCACAACATCACCACCATGGGACCGGTCTGCACCATCATGGTCGGCCGGCTCGACGACTGGCTGAAAGTGGTGATGGAAAAGGAGCAGATCAGCACGGAGCCGGGCCACCTCGATTGGGCCGGCGTCGCGGTCTTCAAGAAGGCCTACCGGCTGTTCCAGAGCCGCAGCTATCGCACCCGCTTGTTGTCGGCCGCGTTTCGCAACGTGATGCACTGGAGCGAGCTGATTGGCGGCGACATCGTGATTTCTCCGCCGCCGGTCTGGCAGAAGCGCTTTGTCGCCAGCGACATCGAGGTGATATCGCGCATCACGACACCCGTGCCGTCGCGGATCGCCGACGACCTCTATCGCCGTTTCCCCGACTTCCGCCGTGCCTTCGATGAAAACGCGCTGGCCGTCGGGGAGTTCGATTCCTTTCCACCGACCCGCCGGACGCTGCGGCAGTTTCTCGGCGCCTGCGGCGACCTCAATCAGCTGATTCGCGACGTGATGCTCCCGAATCCCGACGGCAAGTGATGCAGGCCGTCGTGAAACTCTGCACGCTCTTGGAACGGGCTGCCAAATGATGCGTCTGACGATGGCCCAGGCGCTGGTGCAGTTTCTGAGCGTCCAGTTCAGTGAGCGCGACGGCCGACGACGACAGTTCTTCGGCGGGGTGTTCGGCATCTTCGGTCATGGCAACGTCGCCGGCATTGGTCAGGCGCTCGACCAGACCAGCGGCGGCCTGCGTTACTTCCAGTGCCGCAATGAGCAGGCGATGGTCCATACCGCCGCGGCCTTCGCGAAGATGTCGAACCGCCTGCGGACGCTGGCCTGCACGACGTCGATTGGCCCGGGCGCGACCAACCTGGTGACCGGCGCGGCCGGGGCCACGATCAACCGGCTCCCTGTACTGCTCCTGCCTGGCGACATCTTCGCGTCGCGCATCCCGGCGCCCGTGCTTCAGCAGCTGGAGTCGGCTCAAACGCCCGATATTTCCGTCAACGACTGCCTGCGGCCGGTGTCGCGCTACTGGGATCGCATCTCGCGTCCCGAACAGCTGCTGACGTCGCTTCCCGAGGCAATGCGGGTCCTGACCTCGCCATCAGAGACCGGCGCCGTGACGCTGGCCCTGCCGCAGGACACGCAGACCGAAGCGTTCGACTATCCGGAGGCGCTCTTCGAGGAGCGCGTCTGGAAGGTGCAGCGTTCACGTGGAGATGCTGAAACTGTC
>JACCSI010000376.1 GCA_013813075.1 Acidobacteriota bacterium
GCTCATGGCCGACCCGTGGACGACGGCGATGGATCGCTATCCCGTTGGGGTGCGTGTGTCCGGCAAGGCCGTGAGCCTCACCGACTACGGTGCCTTCGTGGAGCTCGAACCGGGCGTCGAAGGCCTCATCCACGTCAGCGAAATGTCGTGGAGCAAGCGCGTCAAGCACCCGTCCAAGATTCTCAACGTCGGCGACAGCGTCGAAGCCATGGTGCTCGGCGTCGATCCGGCGGCACGCCGCATTTCTCTGGGCCTGAAGCAGGTCGAGAGCAACCCGTGGCACGAGCTGGTCGAGAAATACCCGGTTGGCACCAAGATCAAGGGCAAGGTGCGCAACCTGACCGAGTTCGGCGCCTTCGTCGAAGTCGAAGAGGACATCGACGGGCTGATCCACATCTCCGACATGTCGTGGAGCAAGCGCATCAAGCATCCCAGCGAAGTCCTGAAAAAGGGCGACGTCGTCGAAGCCATGGTGCTCAGCATCGATGCCGAAAACCAGCGACTGTCGCTGGGGCTGAAGCAGCTGGCGACCGATATCTGGGAAGACTTCTTTGCGCGTCGCCATGTTGGTGATTCCATCGAGGGTAAGGTGGTCCGGATGACCAACTTCGGCGCGTTCGTCGAACTGGACGAGGGCATCGAAGGACTGATTCACATCAGTGAGTTTGACGATACCGAGGGCGCTGAAAAGCTGAATCTCGAAGTTGGTCAGACAACGCCGATGAAAATCATCAAGCTCAGTCCGGCCGATCGCAAGATCGGGCTGAGCATCCGTGCGCTCAAGTCGGCCGAGTTCCGGTCGGACTGGGCGGATTACTCGTCAGCGCAAGGTGAAGGTGGCGCCACGTTGGGTGAGCACTTCAAGTTCAACAAATAGGGCTCGGTTCGCGGCTCTCGGCTTTCAGTGCGGCGGCAACGCTGCGCTGATCGCTGAGGGCTGAAAGCCGAGTGCTGAGACCCCTAAATGACCCGAATGACCAAAGCCGAGCTCGTCGAAGAGGTCTCACGCGTGTCGGACCTCACGAAGAAGCACTCCGAAGTCATCGTGGACACGGTCTTCCAGAGCATCATCGATGCACTGCACCGCGGTGAGAAGATCGAATTGCGCGGCTTTGGCAGCTTTCGACTAAGAAAACGCGAGCCACGCAAGGGGCGCAATCCCAAAACCGGCGATAAGGTCGACGTCCCGCCCAAGCGCGTGCCGTACTTCAAGCCCGGCAAGGAACTCAAGGACCTCATCAACAAGGACGAGGACAACTCTCGCGGGACGTCCTCGGCGCCAGAGTCAGCGGCGTCGTAGAAGTTCAAAGTTCGAAGCGCAAAGTTCAACCTCAAAGTTCACGCTCACAGCCCGCATCGCCGCGGGCTTTTGTTTGTGCAGCGTCGCACTCTGCTTCTTACTTTGAACTTTGAACTTTGAACTGATAGGTTTGCAGTTCCCGATGGAGCGCCTGTGGAGTCCGTGGCGGCACAAGTACGTGACACGTAGCGGCGGCGATGCCGGCTGTGTGTTTTGCGAGGCCTTGCAACACGACAACGGCCTGGCGCTGGTGGTGGACCAGGGTGCCACTTGCTTCGTCATACTCAATCTGTATCCGTACAACGCCGGGCATCTGATGATCGTGCCGCGGCGTCATGTCGGCACGCTGGCCGGGCTCGGCAGCGCCGAGCTCACGGAATTGGCATCCTTGACGCGTCGGGCGGAGATGGCGCTGACGGAGGCGTATCAGCCGCAGGGGATCAACGTGGGAATGAACCTCGGTCGCCCGGCCGGGGCTGGCGTCCTCGACCATCTGCACGTGCACCTGGTGCCGCGATGGACGGGGGACACGAATTTCATGTCGGTGGTGGGCAACGTTCGCGTGTTGCCTGAAGAACTGCCAAGTACGGCCGAGCGTCTGCGGCCCATTTTCAAGCGATTGTCTGGCAATGATGTTTGACTTGTCCTCCGAACAGCAGGTGGCGCGCGATAAGGCCCGGGCGTTTGCCGCTGACATTCTGCAATCACACGCCGAAGGCATCGATCGCAGCGCCAGCATCCCGGCGGAGATCGCGCGTGACGCGGCCGCCCTTATAGGGGACGATGCGCTGTCCGCGGTGCTTGCCACGGAAGCAGTTGCCACCGCGAGCGCGGCCGTGGCGGTGCACGCAGCCGGCGTCAACACCGGCGGCGCGCCACTCGGGTTGTCGGGACTGCGCGGGGCGAACGCGCTCGAGGTATCCCCGGCCACTCATCTCGTGCTCGCGGCGGTGGCTCTGGGTATCGGCCAAGCCGCCATCGATGCGGCACTGGCGCAATTGAAGTCGGCCGTCGTCGCCGCGACGAGCGTGGAGAAGCCACACTGGGTCGTCGCCGACGCCGCGACCGAACTCGAGGCGGCGCGGCTGATGACGTACAAAGCCGCGCACACCAAAGCGGACGTGGACATCGCGCTGGCGCGGCTGACCGCGTCGTCAGCAGCGCGCCACTGCGTCGATGCGGCGCTGCGCGTGACGGGTACCGCCGCACTCCAGACGGGCGCCGTCCTCGATCGTCTGGCGCGAGATGTGCGCGCCGCCGGCCTCGTCATGGGGACGGAAGACGACCAGCGCGCCATGGCCGCTGATGCGTTGCTGCCGTTGTAAGCCCCGTCGCGGTCTGCGAAGCTCGACTCCAGACCATTGACTGGTCGCGACGGATCAGAGGATCAGACGCGTCACAACAGGGACGGCTATGTGGCGACGATGTAGCCCGCCGCTGTGATGGCGCGAGCAATCGCGGCGCGGTCGGCTTTCCCGGCGTCGTAGTCCACCGTGACGCGATTGTCCTGGTGCGAGGCCGTCACACTCGACACGCCGTCGATTGCCGACACCACGCGCCGCACCGCGTTTTCGCATCCACCGCACGTCATCCCGGTCACGGTCAGGTCGAGGTGTTCCATTAGTATTAGTTTGGCATGACCGACCGCCTCGACGCCCAGCGTCGCGTCAACCGAATTCGAGCGTTTCGCGCGGAATGGGATGCGGTGCGGCTGGCGGGCGTGACCACGCTGACGAGCGAGCAGCACCGCGCGATCAGGGCGTTTCACGACGACATGCTGAGGGAGCTGGCCGCTCGCCACGACGTCGATGCGTCCGACGCCACCGGGCAATTGTCGCGTGGCATGCAGCTGGCGTCCTTCTTCGCCGCGATAGCCCTCACCGCTGCCATCTATTCACTGGTGTCGCGCTTCTGGGGGCGTCTGGACCTGCCCCTGCAGGTAACGATTCTCTGTGCGTTTCCCCTGATGGCACTGGTTGGCGTCGAATTCTCCGCGAGGCGGGAACGGACGCTGTATGTCGCGTCGGTGTTGGCCTTGGTCGCCTACGGTACTTATTGGCTGGCGGTGGTCGTGCTCAGTGATGTGCTCAACATGCCACTGACCCCGGCCGCCATCTGGGCGGGCGCGTTGTTTGGCGTATCACTCGCATTCCCGTACGGCTTTCGTCTGCTGTTCGGCGTCGCTTTGGTCGCGCTGCTCGTGGCGTTTGCCGGCTCGGTCTTCGACGCCGCCGACATGCCCTGGACCGCTGCGGCCGAGCATCTCGAGATCGTGACCGGCGCCGCCTTGGCACTGACCCTCGTCGGCTCGCGGCTGAGTCGGTTCTATCCGCCGTTCGCCTCCGTCACACGACTGGTCGGCTTTGCCGTTGGATTCGCCGGGATGCTTGTGTTGTCGAGTGCGGGTCGTATGAGCCTGCTGCCAATGTCCTCGTCGGTGGCGGAATGGTTCTACCAGGTGCTGACGGTGCTGCTGTGCATGGTCGCGCTCGTCATCGCCGTTCGGCGGCGCTGGGACGAGACCGTCTACGTGGCCGCCGCCGCGCTGACGCTATTCCTATTGCTTCGGTGTATTGACTGGTTCTGGGTCGCGCTGCCGAGGTTCCTGTTTTTCTTGTTGCTGGCGGCCATCGCGTTTGCGTGGCTGTTTGTCTTGCGGCGCGTGCGCGGCCGGCTGGTGGCGCGGGCACTCGCATGACGCGCATTGCCGCGCCGGCGATGACGATAGTGATCGTGGTGATCGCCTTTTCAGGCCTCGCGGGCTGGAATCGATCCGGGCAGCCGCGACTGGTCGCAACGCTGACGGAACGCGAGTTACCGCCGTCGTGGAACGCGCAAGGGCTGGATGACGAGTCCGGACGGCAGCTGCGCATCGAAATCGAATACCGGCACGACCCGCTCGATTCACGCAACTGGTTGCCGGAGCTTCGGCTGCGCGCGATCGGGTTTCATTTCAACGTGCCGACGGGAGCGCCCGAAGCGGCAGACACCTACGCCAAGACGCCGGCGCGGTTGGCGTGGGTCGTCTTCGAACTGGATGGCCCCGCCTGGCGCGATATCGAGCGGCGCCGCGCACTGCAGCCGGAGGCCCAGCCGGCGCAACAACGGCAGCTGCAATCACGCCTGGTCCCTGTGGACGCCGGACCCGACTTCGAAACGCTTCTCGCCAGGTACCCAACAGGACATCTGATCCTGCGGGCCGTCGTCGGGCTGACGTATCTCATGCCCGAACATGGCGGACCGCTGGTGTACGGCGCGATCAGAAAGATCGTGCCGGGTGAGATCGCGGTGCCGTCCCACCTTCGTGCCGTCCTTGATGCCCTCCCGGCGCGAGTTGAAGGAGGGCCGCCGCTGCCTCGTTACGAGGCCGAATTGGCGATGGGCAGACTGGGCATCCCGTATCTGCGCGGCGTGCGACCCCTGCCGTAGCCGCGGGTCTTCGCCTCGTCAGCGCGGCCTACGACAGCAACTGTTTGGCGATCGTCAGCAGCTGCATGTTGGAGGTGCCTTCGTAGATCTGGCCAATCTTGGCATCGCGGAACAGTTTCTCGACCGGGTAATCGCGCACGAATCCGTAGCCGCCATAGAGATTGACCGCCATCGACGCGACGCGTTCGGCGACCTCGGACGACAGGACCTTGCACATCGCGGCCTCGTGCAGGAAGGGCAGTCCCGCATCTCGTAGCCGCGCGGAGTTGTAGACCATCAGGCGTGCCGACTCGACGTCGATGGCCATGCGTGCCAGCTGGAACTGCACGCCCTGGAAGTCGGCGATGGCCTTGCCGAACTGCTTGCGTTCCTTGGTGTAGCGAATCGTGTGATCGAGAGCGCCCTGTGCGAGTCCAATCATCTGCGCGCCAATGCCAATGCGACCTTCGTTCAGTGTTTCAATGGCGACCTTATAGCCCTTCCCGACCTCGCCGAGCACACGATCTCGCGAGACGACGCAGTCTTCGAAGAGGAGCTCGCAGGTGCTGCTGGCGCGGATGCCCAGCTTGTCTTCTTTCTTGCCGACGATGAATCCCGGCGTGTCGCGTTCGACGAGAAACGCCGTGATGCCGCGGTACCCCAACTCGGGATTGAGATTGGCAAACACGATGAACAGATCGGCCTCGTTGCCGTTCGTGATCCACAGCTTGCGGCCGTTGATCTTGTAGCCGTCAGCAACCTCCGAGGCGCGCGTCTGCAACGCGAACGCGTCGCTGCCGGAGCCGGCTTCGGATAGGCAATAAGCGCCCACCATACTCGCGGCCAGTTTCGGCAGGTAGCGCTGTTTGACGTCGGTGTTGCCCCAGCGCATCACGGCGTTGTTCACCAGCGTGTTTTGCACGTCGATGAGCACGCCAATCGACGGATCGACGCGCGACACCGCTTCGACCGCCAGCACCGAATGGAAAAAGGATGCGCCCGCGCCGCCGTAACTCTCCGGAATCTCAACGCCGAGGATGCCCAATTCGAACAGTTGGTCGATGAGGCGGCGGGGAATCTTCGCGTGCTCGTCCATGTCGTGTACGAGCGGCCGGATCTCACGATCGGCGAATTCGTACACACTGTCGCGGAAGATGACTTCATCTTCGGCCAGGCGCGTGAGCGCCCGACTGGCGTCGGCGGACGGTTGGGTCATCAACAAACCTCGAAACTCCCGGAAAACACGATTTGAACTAGTAAGTCGTGCAAAAAAAGCGGAATGTTATCATGCCCACAGACGCGGGGTCCCTGACGCGCGGCGCGCGTGGCAGTGAATCAGAAAGGCCGAGATGCCAAACGCTCGATTAAGTAGCGCGACCATTATCCTGACGGTCCTGTTATGGACCACGTCGTCGATGACTGGTCACCAGGTGCCTGCACCACCTGCAAATGCTACACCCCCCGCACCGGATGCGTCCGCCGCTCCTCAGGGGCAACCGACGTTTCGCGGGGGTGTCAACTTCGTGCGCGTCGACGCCATCGTCACCGACAAGCAGGGCAACCCAATTGTGGATCTGCGGCAGGGCGACTTCGAAGTGCTTGAAGACGGCAAGCCGCAGACGATCGAAACGTTTCGACTCGTTAAGGTGGACGCCGCGGCGCCGGTTGAGACCCAACCGCGCATCCGGACCCGCGCCGACGAGGAACGGGCGGCCGCGAACGAGGATGCGCGTATTTTCGTGTTCTTTCTCGACGACTACCACGTCCGTCTCGGCAACAGCATGGCCGCGCGCCGGCCGCTCGCCGAGTTCGTGCAGAACAGCCTCGCGCCGAACGACCTCGTCGCGGTGATGTATCCGCTCTCGCCGCTCGACTCGGTCGCGCTGACGCGCGATCACCAATCGATCATTCGCGTGCTCGAGCGCTTCGAGGGCCGCAAGTTCAATTACGAACCGAAAAATGCAACCGAGCAGCGCTACGCGTTGTACCCGGCCGAAACCGTCGAGCGGATTAGGCGGCAAGTGTCGATGAGTGCCCTGGAAGGGCTGGCCATCAAGCTCGGCGCCCTGCGCGAGGGTCGTAAGGCCGTGATTGTCGTCAGCGAGGGGTTTACGGGGGTGCTCCCGCCCCAGCTGCGCGATCCGATAGCCTCACAGCCCGGCTTGGGCAATCCGGCGCGCCGGAACCCGGCCATCGGCGAAAACAGTAACGTCGAAGACCGCGCCGAGTTCATTGGTCAGGTCGACATTCAGTCGGAGCTGCAGGAGGTGTTCAACGCGGCGAATCGCAGCAATACGGCGTTCTACACAGTAGACCCGCGAGGCCTGTCCACCGGC
>JACCSI010000382.1 GCA_013813075.1 Acidobacteriota bacterium
ACCGGTGCGAATGTGGCCGTGGCCAACGGCGAGGAGGCCATCGAGGCCGCAGCCGAAATGTTCGAAGCGCGCGGTATTCTGGTCGTTGAAGACGGCCGATTCCGAGTTCGCGAACGTAACGTGCTGCGTTACTACGCCCGGTCGATTGAGCATTTGCTCACGCCGAGTGGCCCGGCGCACTGATGCTCGGCGCAACATCGAAGGCCTTCTTTCATTCGCTTGCGCAAATCGGCGTGCTCCAGCGGATGGCCTCCCGCTACGGAATGGCGCCGGGCGGTGGTTTCGCCCGGCGCTTCATTGCGGGCGAGTCGGTTGACGAAGCCGTAGGCGCCGTGAAGGACCTGCCGTCGCGCGGCTTGCTGCTGACGATGGATTACCTCGGCGAGAGTGTGGGCACGGCGGTCGAAGCCGATGCAGCGACTCGCGACTACCTTGGCATCCTCGACAGCATTGTCCGTTCCGGCATCGAACGAAACGTCTCGGTCAAGCTGACGCAGCTCGGCCTCGATGTCGACCGGGCGACGTGCGTCGACAACCTGCGACGTATCCTCGACCCGGCGACCGAACATGGTTTCTTCGTGCGCATCGACATGGAGAACTCCACATACACGTCCGTGACACTCAAGATTTTTGAGACGCTGTGGGATCAGGGTTATCGCAACATCGGGGTCGTGCTGCAGTCGTACTTGATGCGGACCGATGATGACGTGAAACACCTCAACGCCATGGGCGCGCGGGTGCGCCTCGTCAAGGGCGCCTACAAGGAACCCAAGTCGGTCGCCTACCAGAACAAGGTGGACGTCGACGCGGCCTTCGTGCGGGCGATGGAGCGGCTGCTCGACGAAGGCACTTATCCGGCAATCGCCACTCACGACCCGAACATGATTGATGCGACGAAACGGTATGCAGCTCACAAGGGCTACATGCGGAACCGGTTCGAGTTTCAGATGCTCTTCGGCATCCGACGCGACCTGCAGACCTCTCTGGCGGCGGAAGGGTACCCGATGCGCGTCTACGTGCCGTTCGGCAAACAATGGTTCCCCTACTTCATGCGTCGTCTGGGGGAGCGCCCCGCCAACGTGGGCTTCGTCCTGAGGGGCCTCGTCAACGAGAAGTAGCACGTCATCGGCCGGTGTATCACACCGGGGATGGAAGCACGGGCGTCAGCCGGGCCGGCAGAACGCTCTCGCCAAATCGACAAGCGCGTCTCTGCACGTCAGCACCGACCGCCCCTCAACCCACTCCTCCAACCCGTGCAATCCGGCGCCGGTCGGCCCGAACAATACGGACGGAATGCCGGCGCCGCCCAGGACCGCAGCGTCGGTCCAGAAACTCATGCCGGTGGTTTCGCTCGCGGCACCCGCCGCACGGGCTGACTGCAAGAGCGCCGTCGGCAGGTGGTGCTCGGATGCGATTTCGTACGGCGCCCGCGCAAACAACGTGCGGCAAGTGGCCTGGAACTCGACGTCCTGCGCCTGCAAGTGCGCGAGGATCTGCTCCACCTCGCTTCCGCCGATGCCGTGTGGCTCTCCCGGGATCGTCCGGCGTTCGATCTGCAGCATGCACCGGTCCGGATAGCTGCTCAACTCGCGCCCGCCCTCGATCAGCGACGCATGCAGCGACGCAGTGCCGACCAGCTTGTGTGCGCGACCCGACTGCAGCGACCGATCGAGCCCTTCGAGTTCGCCGAGCACTCGTCCCATTCGCATGATGGCGTCGCGTCCATCGCGTGGCCGGCTGCCGTGGGCGGCACGACCCTCGGTTTCGACCTCGATCCATTCGAAACCCTTGTGCGCGACCGCGACCTGGAGCTCGGTGGGTTCGGTTACCACCGCACCATCCGCGCGCCAGCGCGTGACGAGCGCATCGGCGCCGACGCTGGCATGCTCTTCATCGACGACGCAGGCGATGATTAGCTGGCCGGCATCGAGTCCCCCGGATTCAGTGATGACGCGGGCGGCGCCGATCATGGCGGCGACGCCGCTTTTCATGTCTTGGGAGCCGCGCCCGTAGATGCGACCCTCGCGCTCGACCGGCTCGAATGGCCGGGTCATGCCCGCGACCCCCACGGTGTCGATATGGCCGCACAGCATCAGGGTGCGTCCTGGCCCAGGACCCTCGACCACGCCAACGACGTTCGGGCGGCCGGGCGCCGCCTCCTGCAAGTAGGTCTGTACTCCAATCACGCCAAATTCCTCCATGATGGCGCGGGCGATGGCTGCCTCGCCCAGCGCACCTTGCACGAGCGAGGGGTTGACCGAGTCAATCGCGATTAATTCCTTGAGGAGGCGAAGGGTGGCATCCATATCGGGTTTCGCTCGACTCTATCCGAAGACGGCGTGCAACTTTGCCTTGTGGGCGGCTCCGCGGGTGCGACTCGACGTTGACACTTCGCCGCCACGATGTTACTAACGCGTCATGCGCGCTCTTGGTCAGTCAACGCTCCACGGTTGGGGGGGTGTCATGTCGTCCGTTTCTGCTCTTGCACGCCCGCTTGGCGCACTGGCACTGGTGGTGTGGCTGCCGTCCCAGGGGATCGCACAAACTCTCACCGGTACGATTACCGGACGCGTTCTCGACAGCAGCGGCGCCGTCTTACCCGGCGCCGAGGTCTCGATTACCAGTCCGTCAATGATCGGAGGGGCGCGAAACGCGTTTACCGACGAGCAGGGGGTCTATCGCTTCACGCAGCTGGCATCCGGCGAATATCAGGTCAGCTTCAAGATCTCCGGATTCAAGACGTTGAACATTCAGGGTGTTCGAGTCGATGTCGGGGCGACCATGACCATCAATGGCACCCTGCAGATTGACGCACTCTCCGAGGAGGTCACGGTCATCAGCCAGACGCCGGTCATCGACCTGCAGTCGACCACCGTCGGCGTCAATTGGGACGAGAAGCAGATGGAAGACCTGCCCTACGGACGCGGCATTCGCGGCCTCGCCCGGCTGGTACCCGGCCTGTCGCCAACCCAGTTCGACGTCGGTGGCAACACGGTCGGCGGATCGACGACGACCGGCGCCCGTTCGTATGGTCGGAGCGGCCAGGAGCTAATCAAGTTTGACGGTGTGGTCTGGGACCAGTTCTTCGGTGACTACAACACCTACGAGCAGGTGCAGGTCTCCGCCGCGGCCAAGGGTGCCGAAGCCCAAAGCCCTGGCGTCACCTTGAGTTTCGTGATCAAGTCGGGCAGCAACAAATTCCGCGGCATGTACCTGGCGGCGTGGCAGGACGGCGCGTTCCAGGGCAACAA
>JACCSI010000413.1 GCA_013813075.1 Acidobacteriota bacterium
TCCAAACAGGCCGATGAACGCACTGACGCACACCGCCAGTGCGCGTACACCGGGCACGGGTTGCGCCCAGAGCCACGCCAGCCCCATCCCCATCAACACCAGCACGGCGACTCTCGCCGGTGCCATGGCAACCGCCGGGTCGGGCAGCCAGGTGCCGATTGCAAATGTGATGACGCCCGCACTGCCCAGCACACAGACCACCGCAATGCGCCGCCCGTGCTGACCGGCACACCCGAGTGCAATCAGCGGCACACACAACATCAGGGGGCCCGGTAGGCACAACGCCACGGCGTCGCGCAGGGTCGCTTGCGGCATCGGCTGCCACTCCGGGCTGAATCGACCCGTGACAACAGCGGTCGCGAGTGACACCGTGCCAGGGCGAGAGACCTGCGCCATCAATTCGGGCGGCGCGCCAGTCCCGAGGAGCCAGGCAGTGGCGAACAACGCCAGCGACAAGGCGCCAATCGCCGCCGCACCTGTTCGCGCGCGCCATCCTGCTGCGGCCTCACGCCATTCCGCAATCCACACCCCCGCGGCAAAGGCGAGAAACGCCGCATGGTTCAACGCGCCAACCACGGTGAGACTGGAGAGCACCGCGAGCCGCAAACCGCCGGACAGACGCGGACCGGACCCCGCGGCCAACAGGCCCGCGCCGGCCAGCACCTGGAGCGCGTGTGCGACGCTGGTCGTCGCGGGGACGGGCAAGACCAGGCGCGCGAGGCTCAGGCACAGCAGCGCGCCGATGACGTTCGGAACCGCGCCTCGACGAAGAGTCATCAGCAGCGCCGCCGCGCCGAGAGCTGTCAACAGCGCAGCCGCCGCGCGCGCATCTCCCATCGTTGACGCGCTGGTGAGCGGATCGATCAGCCGTGTGAGGGTGTTTGCAATTGACGCGGATGCGGGAACGATAGCATGCCACGCCGGCGCGGCCAGTTGCAACCAGGCCGGATCGCTGGAGAGGTCTCGATCGTCGGCCCAGGGCGTCGCCGTCGCGCTGCGATGCAGCAGTCCGACCAGGGCGACGACAGCGACGAGCGCCAGGTAGCGGAACGCGTGTGTGCGTTGCCCACGTGGGTCTGCCCCGTTGCTCTGGCGACGGCGCAGGCCGTGGCGATCCGCGAACAGGCTAACATCACGTGTCCATACGATGAGACGCGTCATCCCGGGCGCACAGTTTATCTCTCGCCGCGTCGGCCTCGCTGTGGTGATTGCCGTAGTCCTGGCGCGCAGCTTCACGCTGTTGTATTGGAGCGACGTGTACTTCGATGCCGATCAGGCCGTCACGGGCCTGATGGCCAAGCACATCGCCGAAGGGCGCGCCTTTCCCGTGTTTCAGTACGGGGCGCAATACGTGCTGGTGCTCGAGGCGTGGCTGGCCGCACCACTGATGGCGATTTCCGACGCCTCGCCGGCGCTGCTGAAGAGTGTCCCGGTGGTTCTGAATGTCGCAAGCGCGACGTTGCTCTACGCCATCCTGACCACCGGGGTGGTAGCGCTCAGCCCCGTACTTGCCCTGCTTGCGACGGCGCCCGTCGCATTGCCTGCCGTCAGTGCGGCCAACGATCTGTCGTCGGCGCTCGGGATGAACATCGAGCCGCTCTTCTTCACCCTGGTGATCTGGCTACTGCGAGAGCGGCCGATCGCATTGGGCGTGATCGCCGCCATCGCCATCAAGAATCGTGAATTTGCGCTCTACGCGGTGGCCGCACTGGTGTTCCTCGACGTGTTGCGTGATCGATCGGCAGCACTGTGGCGGCCCCGCATGGCCGGACTGATCGCCTTTGCGCTGACGTGGTCGCTCGTCGCCGTCGTCAATCAGTATTCGTCGCCCATGGGACCCGGCACGAACATGGCCATGTTTGGCGACTTTGGCGACAACGTCGCTGTCGCCACCAGCGCCCTCTGCATCGAACCCGCGAAAATCCCTGGCGACATGTGGATACTCGCCACAGAACTGCTGCCGTTGCAATACGGCGTGCGGTCGGTGGGCTGGCGCCTGGCGCCGCACCCCGGCGCCCAGCCTCCCGACGCGAGCTGGCTGTGGCTGCCGCTGGTCGCTGTCCTGGTATTCGGCGTCGCGCGAGGACTCATGCGCGCCTGGCGTTTCGGTCCAAGCACGTTGACCTGGCTCGGTCTGTATCTGGTGATGGTGGGACTGCAGGCCGTGATCGTGTACGGCACAAGCCGCTGTGGCAACGCGTCGTTCTACACCATGCGCTACACGTTGCTCTCGGTATTGGTCGCCGCGGGCGCTATCATCCTGGCGCTCGAGCGCGAGTCGGTATTCAGCGTGCGTGCGATCGTCGTGGGCGTATGCACGTTCTGGATCGGCGTCTGCGTGCTCGGTCACCTTGCCGTCATTCGCGGATTCCTCGCGTCGCCG
>JACCSI010000421.1 GCA_013813075.1 Acidobacteriota bacterium
GTACTTCACCGCGTTGGCGGCGGCGCACATCGGCATGGCGTTCACGTACCACGCCCTGTGGGCCCTCGGATTGGACAGACTGCGTGGGTGGTTTCGACCACCGCTCGCCCGGCGCGCGCTGGAGGGCGCCACCGGTCTCGCACTCCTGGGTCTCGCCGCCCGAATTTTATTCAGCGTGTAATGTGACGACAGGATCGACCGACGCCGCACGGCGCGTCGGCAACCACGCCGCCCGTCGCTCCTGTGTTTATCGAGGAGTGGCGACACGTTCTCAGGAAGCTCGCGCTGGGTGTACGGTTCAGGAGAGAGATGCTTGAAGACGTTCAGCTCGCCATTGCCCAGCGGCCGCCGGGCACTCGACTCGTGTTCCTCTCGGACTACGATGGGACGCTGGCGGACTTTCACGACGACCCAACGATTCCTGTTCCTTCACCCGAGACGGCACGGCTCCTCTGCCGACTGGTGGCGCGCACGGACATCTCGTTCGGTATCGTCAGCGGTCGCCGGGTGGCCGACCTGCGCACACGCACCCAGCTTCCGAGTCGCGTCTATCTGGCCGGGCTGCACGGCATGGAGATTGAGGTCGGTACGATTCGGTGGCAGCATCCCGACCTCGACGTGGCGCGTGAGCACGTGCGCGAGTTGATCCGGCGGCTGGAACCGATTCGAGAGAAGGTGCCGGGCCTGCTGTTGGAGGACAAGCACGTGTCGATTGCAGTGCACGTTCGAAACGTCGATCCAGACCTGCGAGGGGCGGCGCTCGCCGACGCCGACGCGTGTGCGTCACAGTTTGTCACTGGCGGGCTGCTGCGGCGCCTTACCGGCAGCATGGTGATCGAGTTCCTGCCAAACATCGGCTGCCACAAGGGCGACGCGACGCGATGGATCGCGCGCGACGTCGAAACGCGCTGCGGCCAGTTGCCATGGGTGGTGTTCGTAGGCGATGACGTGACTGACGAGGATGCATTTCTCGCGATCGAGGAGGGTGCCGGCGTGCTGGTCGGCTCTCGGCCAAGCGCCGCGAAATACCAGCTGAGAAACACACTTGACGTTGACGCCCTGCTGTCGTGGGTCGTACGCGAAGGATAAGCCCGCCACCCGTTCCTATCGTGTGGGTTCCAGCAGCTGCAACAGTCCTCCGAGTGGAATGTCCACCCATTCGGGCCGATTGTTCAGCTCGTACGAGAGTTCATAGAATGCCTTTTCGAGCAGTAACGCACGCAGCAGAAGGTCGCGGTCGGTCCCCCGTGGCACCAGCCTGGTGTCGGCAGTGTGCTTCAGGTAGGCGCTGAGATAGATCGCCGAGGCCTGCAGCTCCCACCCGTTGACCCACGGTTCCAGGGCGGCGGCATGATCCGGGTGTCCGTCGAGATAGGACCGGAGACCGGCCCGCGCGGCGTAGCCGATTGATCGCATCATCCCGGCAACGTCGCGAAGCGGCGACTGCGGCACTCGCCGCTCCGCGATGGGCCGGGCCGGCTCGCCTTCGAAGTCGATAAAAAACACGTCGCCGTCGACTTCGAGCACTTGGCCGAGGTGAAAATCGTTGTGCGTACGAATCCGCTTGCCGCCGTCGTCCACCGTGAGGATTCGAGAAATGGCGTCGTCGACGGCCGGGGCCAACGCAGTCAGGCGGTCGAGCCGCTCGGCCGCATCCGGGCGCAGCGCGTCGCGGCGGTTCCGAGCAAGGTCCACGGCCCGGGTCGCGTGCGACTTGAGATCGCGGACCATGCGCTCCAGATCTTCGCGTGCGAAGGCGTGCTCGCCGAATCCTTCGGCCTCGATCCCGCCCAGCGTCCGATGCAGATCGGCGGTCCGCCTGCCGAGCAGGTCCAGCATCGCGCGATAGGCGCCCATGGTGTTTTCCACCTCGGTGGTGGTGGGCGTCCCTCGCTCGCCGCGATCCGCGCGGGCCCGATGTGCGACCATTGCCCGCTCGCAGTACGCGTGCACTTCGTCGAGGGCGCGCTGCCACGCCGATCCGCGGCTCGGTACCTGTTGCTGCACCATGGCGATCGACATGGGTGCAGCGCCTTCGGCCCGGTACTCAGCCCATGCCAGCAGCGGCGGCACCCGCGCGTCGTGGGCGCGGCCCCCGAGCGTTCGTCCCACCTCGATGTCCGGGTTCTCACCGGCCTCGAGGCGGCGAAAGACTTTCAACAGATACTTGTCACCGATCAGCACGCTGGAATTGCTCTGCTCGACAAAGGGCACCCGCGTCCGTGGCGGCCCGTCTTCTGGAGGCTGGAGCCCGGTCGCGCCGTCGGTCATCGCAATGTGCAAGGTTCCCGAGCGCAGGCTCACGGTGCCGCCCCGCCGGAAAACATCCATTACGCGATTGGTCACAGCGGGGTCCGTCATGCCGTCGTAAAGCACACCGCCTCGCGCCCCGGAGAGACGCGCGAGAATCGACGACGGCAGCTGTTGTTCGACCAGCTTCGCGTCGGCGCCGGCGGCGGTGGCCAGCACGAGTGCATAGCGGTCGCTGCCGCCGTTCCCGTATTCCACTTCGGCAATGCAGAGAAAGAGCGGCGAAACGGCGTCGAGCAGGGCCCAATCGACAAAACGCGCGCGCGTGGCGTGACGAGCCTTGCCCGCGTACCAGCGCTGGCGCGACAAAAACCCGGTCAGCGCGTCGCGCTCGATCAGTGTGCGCGTGGCGCTATCGAGCAGGTTTTCCCAGACGGCGCTCACGAGCAGCTTGGGGATCGGTTCATCGCGGCCGGCGTGGCGTGGCCGCTGCACCACGACGGGTTTCGGCACCGGCGCCAGTTGGAACCAGAAGAACCCATGAGGAGCGAGCGTCAGAAAATACGGCTCGGTCGTCACGACCGGGAGCTCGGTGTTGCCAATCAGCTCAACGGGATGACGTCCATGGAAGCGCTGCAAATCCAGGTGGACGGGTTGCGCGGTTCGGGCCATGTTTGCCACCACGAGAATTTGCTGCTGCTCGTCCTCTCGCAGATAGGCCAGCACACGGCGATTGTCCGTGGGCACAGCTTCAAATGTGCCGCGGCCCAGCGTTGGATGCTGTCGCCGCAACGTGAGCATGCGGCGCATCCAGTTGAGCAGTGACGAGGGCGACCGTTCCTGCGCCTCGACGTTGATCGCCTGATAGCC
>JACCSI010000707.1 GCA_013813075.1 Acidobacteriota bacterium
CACTTCGACGCCGATGCAGAGCGCCAGGCGCCCGCAGGGCGCGAATGCGGAGCGAGGCGCCGGGGGCGACCGCACCAACCCACCACGCGATTGTCGCGGCCCAGAGCGCGGCGCCGAGGACGTCGCGAAGCGTCGGGCCGCTCCGCGCCAGTGCACGCCCAGGCCGAGCGCCATCGTCGCGACGGCGAGCGCGACATACAACGCACGGCTCCGGACGCGGCGAGAATGCTGCGCACTTCCTCTTCGAGCGACACACCCTTGCGGACAGCACGGGCCCGCAGCGCGACGGCCACTCCGTCGTCGAGCTGTCGGACGTTGAGATCAGCCATGGTCAAGGCTGACATTGACCCCACACGGGGTCAACAGCGGGGTGGGAAAGTCACCTCGAACATCTACGCGGCGCCGGCACCAGGCGCAGCATTTGCGTGCTACTTCTTCAATTGCCGCTCGACGGCGGGACAATCTTGTTCAACCGCATGTAGGTGACCAGATTGCCGTAGTGCTCGTAGCTGTGCGTCGTGTTGAAGCCGATGATCATGCCGCGCGTTGACATCCCGCCGATGTAGAACTTCGTGGTCTCCCCAGCCTGCGCGTCGGTCATGCCGGCGATCACCTTGTCGCACACCGCATACGCATCCTGAAGCGCCTTCGTCAGTTGCGCCTTCGTCGTCATCGACTTTTCGGCACCTAATGGCGCTACTTTGATCGCGCCGGCATTCGCACACATCGACGTCGTCGCATCGGCAATGTGGCCGAGCAGTTGCCCGATGCTGCGGGCGTCTGGCGTGGCTTTGAACGAATACAGTTCTTCAGGAACCGTTTCCGCCGTCTCGAGGATGAAGTCCCTGACGCGCTCGTGCTGCGCCTTGATGGACGACATCCACGGATTCTGGGCAGATGCGATGGAGGGGGTGAGAAATATTACGAGCGCAAGAGCGGCAGTGATGGCACGATTCATTCGATGTCCTTTGCGTGTCGTCGCGCAGTGCTTCGTCGCAGCCTGATCACCAGGCCGCAGACGGTTGTTACGATATCGGAATACTGTTCGGTGCGTCAGGTGTGGCCGCTGTCGCTGCCGCTCCGCCGCCGCCAGACCGGCCACGTCCGGTATGACGCGGGCCCTGGTCGACGCTTGCGTGTTTCCGCAGCTCGACAAGCTCGAATTCGACGCCCAGGTGGCGCGCGTTTCGCTGACAGGATGCCGTCGTGACGACTCCAACGGTGCTTGTGGCCACCTGGCGCGACGGGCTGTTCGTCGTCGCCGGCGAGACACCGGATCAAGAGCTCCCTAATCAGTCCGTCAGGGCGCTCACGCCAGACGGGCATGGCGGCGCTCTCGCCATCGTCAACGGACGCTCGCTTCGCCGGCGCACTGCCGACGGCGTGTGGAGCACGATCGCGCGCACCGAGTTCGATCTCGCGTGCTGCGTGCCGGTCGGCGACGTCATCTACGTCGGGACCGACGATGCCCGCGTTCTGCGCGTCGGCGCGGACGGAGCACTCGAGCAACTCCGGGGCTTCGACGCGGTCGCCGGGCGCGAGACATGGTACGCCGGCTCGGCAGTCATCAACGGTCAGCGCGTCGGACCGCCGCTCGGGATCCGCTCGATCACCGCCACCGCGGACGGCGCGGTGCTGCTCGCGAACGTCCACGTCGGCGGTGTCCCTCGCTCGACGGACGGCGGCGCCACGTGGCAGCCCACCATCAACGTCGATAGCGACGTCCACGAGGTTCGCGCGCATCCGAACCGTCCCGGCGTCGTGATGGCCGCCGCCGCGATCGGGCTCTGTACCAGCCGCGACGGTGGGATGACCTGGGACGTCGAACAGGAGGGCCTGCATGCCCCGCATTGCTCCGCGGTCGCGTTTCTGGGCGACGACGTCTTGGTGTCCGCATCGGTAGACCCGTTTGCGGTGCAGGGCGCAATCTACCGACGGCGGGTCGACGGACACGATCCGCTGGTCGCCATCGGCGGCGGCCTGCCCACATGGATCGACGGTATTGCCGACACCGGTTGCATCGCCACGGGCGGCTCGGCCGGCGCCCTCGCCGATCGGAAGGGCAACCTTTACGTATCGGTTGATACCGGCCGCAGTTGGTCGCGCCGAGCGGATGGTCTCCCACCCACGAGCAGCGTCCTCATCGCCTGAGCGCCGACAGAAAGGTGCCGCAACGCAGGGCGGTTGTCCGAGAGTTATGATCGCAGTTCGCGTGGCTGACAAGCAGGTTGACAAGCCGCTGAGCGAGGCCCTTCCCACAACGTCCGCAGAAGGCGGTCCGCGTCGCATCGGGCGATACTTCATCGAACGCCGTCTCGGAGAGGGCGGCATGGGCGTCGTCTACGCGGCGCGCGACGAACGCCTTCAGCGCACGATCGCTGTCAAGACCCTGTCCTCGCGCGCCGACGACGATACGGCGCGCGAGCACCTCCGGCGTGAGGCGAGAGCGGCTGCCAGTGTGAATCACCCGAACATCTGCCAGATCTACAAGTCGGCGACGACGACGGTCGTGTGTTCATCGCGATGGAACTGCTCGACGGTGAGGCGCTGTTGGACCGGCTGCATCGCGGCCCACTCAGTGCGTCGGATGCGCTTCCCACCGCACTCGGCATGCTCGCGGCACTTTCCGCATTGCAGTCGCGCGGCATCGTGCATCGCGATCTGAAACCTTCCAATGTGTTCCTGACCACGCACGGAGTGAAGC
>JACCSI010000512.1 GCA_013813075.1 Acidobacteriota bacterium
ATACGGCATCCGCCTGTCGCCCCTTCTTCGTCATCAGTCGGGCGTCAATTTCGCACGTCAGATTTCGGTTCCTGCCACGGCAGGCAACGCCTTCGGCTTGATCTTCCCATCGTCGACGATCTACGCCGACGAACCGGAAGACAATCGCGAAGACAACATCTGGGTCTTGGACCTTCGCGCCGAGAAGACGGTCACCCTGGCCGGGCGTCTCAAAACGCGTCTGTTCCTCGATCTGTTCAATCTCGCAAACAGCCATGCGTCGGAGTCGATCACCCGGACGACCGGGCTGAACTACCTCCGTCCAGCAAACATCCTGGCGCCGCGCACGGCACGTCTTGGCTTCCGGCTCGTCTGGTAACAACTTTGGGTGCAGGAGTTAGTCCCCTGCACCCGACGCTCTAGACTCCTGTGGGGGAGTCTGTTGGCGGGAGTGGGCTGCGCCGGCCCCTCCCGTCTTTTTTTGTACGAAAGGCCTGGCCGGGTTTCCCCGAGCCTCGTGCCGACGACAGTCCTGCTTCAGTGCGTCGCCGCGCGACGCGCGCTCAGTTATTCTGAGTCATGGATCCCGCCGTCACCTACGGTAGTTACCTCCGCGTCGACGACCTGCTCGAACTGCAGCAGCCGCGCTCCGATGGGCCCGAACACGACGAGATGCTGTTTATCGTCATCCACCAGGTCTACGAGCTGTGGTTCAAGGAAATCCTTCACGAGATCGATCGCGTCCAGTCTCTGCTCGACGCCGACGAAGTGCATCGCGCGCAGCACACGCTGAAACGCATCCTCACCATTCTCAAAGTGCTGGTCGCGCAGCTGGACATTCTGGAAACGATGACTCCGCTTGAATTCCTGACGTTTCGTGAGCGTCTCGAGGCGGCCAGCGGATTTCAGTCGGACCAGTTCCGGCAACTGGAATTTGCGCTGGGCCGCAAGGCGGAGCAGACGATGGACCGGTTTGCGATGGACACGCGCGCCCGCACCGCGCTGCAGCGGCGGTACACCGCACCGACCTTGTGGGACGCCTTTCTGCGTTATCTGTCACGCGAAGGGTATCCGGTCCCGGAGCGTGGCCTCGCGCGCGACGTGTCCGCGGCCATTGAGCCGTCGGCAGAGATCCAGCAAATCCTGATCGACGTCTACCGCAAGGATCCGAAAAACTCCGAGATCTGCGAGCGCCTGGTGGATCTCGACGAGGGACTTCAGGAGTGGCGGTACCGGCACGTCAAGATGGTCGAGCGCACCATCGGTGTCAAGATCGGCACCGGCGGATCGTCGGGCGCCGGGTATCTTCGCGGCACTCTTAGTTCCCCCCTGTTCCCGGACCTGTGGGAAATACGAGCCAGGCTCTGAGAGCTGTGCGCGGCAATCCAAGCGTTTGAAATGTCCGCCTTCGGAACGATGGATCGGAACCGGGAAGCGCCTTCCAAGGGCCCACCTCCGGACGGCCTAATAACTTGTCGTGCAACGCTTTACGGCAAGAGGTTGATTCGCTCACTGCGCGGCACAGCCCTTGCTCTAACGAGGGTAACCCACAGGAGCATTTTCAGTGCTCGGGTGCGGCGGATGTTGACGTGCTTGGTGCGGTCGGATCGCCTGTTCGCCCGACACGCTCATCACCCGCTACACCAACGTTTCGAGCCAGGCTGACTAGGCAGGCTCGTTTATCCGCCAGCGCCGAGGCGCTGGCGGATGGCTGGCGCGGGATGGAGGATCCTTCGCCGGATTTTGAGAAGGGGACCGTTGGGTCCCCTTTTGTTTTTGTCCGCTCGTCACACCCCCCGTCTGTGTATCCTGTCCTTTCCGTGGACGTCTCGTCTTCTCTGGACCGCATCCCTTCTGTGGATGCAGCGTCGCCCCTGGACGCGATGCCATGCGTGCCGTGATCGCCGTGGACCGGACGGCGGGCTTGTTGTTGAGCGCGGTCGCGTTGTTTCTGATCACGTTCACAGTCAGCACCATCGCGCAACCGGCGCCGTCCGCGCACGTCTCCGCCATCCCGCCAACCACAGCGAGTGACTACCTCGGCTCCAAGGCGTGCGCAACGTGTCATCAGGAGGCCTACGATCAATGGAGCCGATCGCAGCACCTCAAGATGACCCAGCCAATTGCCGACGCCACGGTGCTGGGCGACTTTCGCGACGGCACGAGGTTCGCTGCTCACGGCCGGACGTTCGAATTCGGCCGCACGAATGGGCAGCCCTTCTTCCGGGTTGGGTTCGCCGCAGCCCGACCCGAAACCTTCAATGTCGATTACACCCTGGGCTCGAAGCGCTACCAGGGATATCTCTCGAAATTGCCCGATGGCGGCATTTACGTGTTGCCGGCCTTCTGGCATATCGAGACCCAACGCTGGATCGACTGGAAAGAGATCACCCCGATACCGGACGGCGCCCACGATCTGCGGCAGATCTGGAACACCAACTGTTTCAATTGCCATGCGACCAACCTGGTTCGCGGGTTCGACATCGCCGCAAAGGCGCACAAGACCACGTGGACCGAAATGGGCATTGGCTGCGAAGCGTGCCATGGCCCCGGGCGCCCGCACGTGGCGGTGATCGAGGCGTCACGAAAAGATCCGTCGCTCAAGCCTGGGGGTACACTCGACACGTTCTCCTCGCGCAACGGATCGCCTCGCCAGACGTTCGACATGTGTGCGTACTGCCACGGCAACAAGCAGAACGTGTTCGTCGGTTTCCGCGGCGGTGATCGCTACGAAGACTACGCGCTGCCGTTTCTGATCAGCGCGCCGATTCCCGACACCGACGTGCAAGGGGAGTTCTGGCCCGATGGCCGCCCGAATCGCTTCAATCGTTCGCAGGCGCTGACGCTGAGCGGATGCTTCAAGGCGGGTGAGATCGCCTGCAGCAGCTGTCACGTCGCGCATGGCTCACCGAATCCGTACTCGTTGAAATTTGATATCGAACAGGGTCGCAACGGGGATCTTCTCTGCACGCAGTGTCACGGACCGGCGCCACAAGGCGTTCCGGCGCCAGCTCTTGGCTCTCGTCTGCGCGCCGAGGGCACGAATCGGGCCGCGACCCGATCGCCGCAAGCGTTTTCGGACGCCGAGATCGAACGTCATACGTTCCATCCGGCAGCGTCGAGCGGCAGCCGCTGCATCGGCTGCCACATGAGCGACGTCAACTGGCGTTTGCTCATCCGCCGCCGCGATCACACGTTCCTGCCCCCGGTGCCGGAAACTACCGCTGCGTTCGGCGTTCCAAACGCCTGCACGGCGTGCCACGACAACCGGACTCCGGAATGGGCCGCCACCCAAATGGATCGGTGGTGGGGCGATGGCGCGCGGCGCAAGGCGTCGCTGTCAGTTGCTGACACGATGTATCGAGCGGGATCTGGCGATGCCACGGTGTTGCCATCGCTCGCGCGCCTGGCGGTTGACCGCACGCAAGGGGCGCTGATCCGTGCCAGCGCGGTTGAGTTCATAACGCAGCTCGTGCTGGGTGCGGCTGGAGGAGCCAACGCCGATGCCCCGAGCCAGACCTCGTTTGCTGCCGTCGCGCCGAAGCATCTGTCGCCCGCTGCGCCGCCGCCTCTGACGCTGACGAATGCGCAGGTCAATGCGCTGATTGGGGCCGCTGCCGATCCGGAGCCGATGGTGCGGGCGCATGCGATTAACGCGCTGGTGGCGACGGGAGATCGCCGACGCATCATCACGCCAATTCTGGCCCGCCTGATCGACCCCGCTCGAGTCGTGCGGGCACGCGCCGCGGAGGCCTTGCTGACACTGGGCATCTCGCAGTTGCCCGGCAATGCCGGCGAGGCGCTGACCCGTGCACAGGACGACTACGCTGCCGCCCTGAGCGCTTTTCCGGATGCGGCGTCGAATTACACGGCGCTCGGCTGGCTCGAAATGGAACGTGGT
>JACCSI010000540.1 GCA_013813075.1 Acidobacteriota bacterium
CTACCGCGACACCATCATCGAGCAGTGCGAGCAGGGAGTTGATTACTTTACCGTCCACGCCGGCGTGCTGTTGCGCTACATTCCGCTGACGGCCAACCGCCTGACCGGCATCGTGTCGCGCGGCGGGTCGATCCTCGCCAAGTGGTGCCTCTCGCATCACCAGGAAAATTTCCTCTACACGCACTTCCGCGAGCTGTGCGAGATCATGCGCGCCTACGACGTGTCGTTTTCCCTGGGCGACGGCTTGCGTCCCGGGTCGATTGCCGACGCCAACGACGAAGCGCAGTTCGGGGAGCTGAAGACGCAGGGGGAGTTGACGCGCATCGCCTGGGAGTACGACGTCCAGGTGATGAACGAAGGCCCCGGGCATGTCCCCATGCACCTCATTCGGGAGAACATGGAGAAGCAGCTCGAATGGTGCAGTGAGGCGCCGTTCTACACACTTGGCCCGCTCACGACCGACGTGGCGCCGGGGTACGATCACATCACGTCAGCTATAGGGGCCGCGATGATTGGCTGGTACGGCACGGCGATGCTGTGCTACGTGACGCCGAAAGAGCACCTCGGGCTGCCGAACCGCGACGATGTCAAAACGGGCGTCATCGCCTACAAGATCGCGGCGCATGCCGCCGACCTCGCCAAGGGTCATCCCCGCGCCCGCGCCTGGGACGATGCGCTCTCCAAGGCACGGTTTGATTTCCGCTGGCAGGATCAATTCAACCTGGCCATGGACCCGGTCACGGCGCGGGCGTATCACGACGAGACGCTGCCGGCCGACGGCGCCAAGGTGGCGCACTTCTGCTCGATGTGCGGCCCGAAATTTTGCAGCATGGAACTCACGCAGCAAGTCCGAAAAATGGCGCAGAGCGGCATGGAAGAAAAATCAGCGGAATTCAGAAAGGCCGGCGAGATCTACGTGAAGCCGTAACGTTCAGGGTGACGTCGGTGCGTCCCGTCAGGGCGCAGGATTTGAAACACACGGCGCGCGAGTCCCGTTGCGAGCACACTGCGCCGGTCGGGAGAGGCGGCGGCGGGATCGCTTAGTTTGGAGACGCGGGAACGATTTGAATGATCGTCGTGAACCGCGCCGGCGGTGTTCCTCGGTTCGAATTCGGATAACCGGCCGACCCGCCAAAGGTGTAGTCCTTGATCGTCACGCTCGGCGTGAACGCCATCGTGTCCTCGCGGAACCGCGCGATTTCAAATTGGTGTGTCGGGGGCGCTTCGAACAAGACCTCGCCGCGCACTTTCAGCGCGGTCCGGTAATACTTGACCATGTCCGCAAACGGCGCGTTCACGCCAAACAAATAGAATCGTTGCCCGCGGCCGGCATCGTACGACGTGATGTACTGCGCAGCCGGATACAGCGGCACGCCAAGAGTCGCTTCCGTGGGCGCGTCCGACGCGGCGGCGAGCGGCTGTCTCGGGGCAGTGGTCGACGGCGGGACCGGCGCCGGCCGGGCCGGTTGATTGCGCCCTGGTTCGGCGGGACGCGGTTGACTCGGTCGCGGGAATGGCTGCGGCGGTTGAGCGTAAAGAGCTGAGCATGCCAGCGTCATGCCGATCGCGAGAACACATGCCCGTCTTTGAATCATTGACCACTATTATAAATCTCGCCCCGTGACGACATCGCAGCAACTTGCCGGCTATTGTCGCAGCCAGGAGGACTGGCTCATTGGCACCATCGAGGCGCTCGTCACGCTCGAGTCGCCAACCGATGTCAAAGACGCCGTTGACACGTGCGGAGCCGAGCTGGCGCGACGGCTCGCCGAGATCGGTGGCAAAGTCACGACGGTCACGACGTCGTCCGCCGGGAATCATCTGCGCGCGGAATTCGGCAGCGGCTCACGGCAGATCCTACTGCTCGGCCACTTCGACACGGTCTGGCCGGTCGGCCAATTGCAGCACATGCCCCTGCAGCGTGATGGCGACAAGCTCATGGGCCCCGGAGTGCTCGACATGAAGGCGGGCATTGGGCTGGCGATGCTTGCCACGCGCGCACTGTTCCACCTTGCGGAGGGCGCGCAGGCACGCATTGTGATGCTCTGGACGACAGACGAGGAGACCGGCAGCCATACCTCGCGGGCACTGCTCGAAACGGAGGCGCGGCAAAGCGCCGCCGTGCTGGTCCTCGAACCGGCGTTGCCTGGCGGGGTGCTCAAAACCAGCCGCAAGGGCTGTGGCGAATACGAGGTCGTCGTTCGAGGTGAAGCCGCCCACGCGGGCGTCGATCCGGGGAAAGGCGTAAGCGCAATCCGGGAACTCGCCCGACAGATTCTGGCACTCGAAACGCTGCACGACCTCTCGCGCGGCGTGTCGGTGAACGTCGGCATCATCAGCGGTGGGACCCGACCCAATGTGGTCGCTGCCGAAGCGCGGGCACGAGTCGATGTGCGTGCGCCGACGATGGCCGAGGCCGATCGCGTTGACACGGCCATCCGGGGTTTGACGCCGCACCTCTCCGGTGCCCAGGTCGAAGTGTCCGGGGGCTTCGACCGCCCCCCGATGGAGCGCACGGCTGGCGTGGCACGGCTGTTCGAGATGGCACAGCAAGTTGGGTCTGAGCTCGGCCAAACCATCGGTGAGGGATCCACGGGGGGTGGATCCGACGGTAACTTCTGCGCCGCCCTCGGAGTGCCGACGCTCGACGGTCTTGGCGCACTTGGTGACGGCGCGCATGCGGTGCACGAACACGTGCTCGTCTCCGGGTTGGTGCATCGGGCAACCCTGCTGAGCGCGTTGCTGACTCTCCTCGCCGCGTCCTCGGAGTGAGGCGAAAGGGCCGCCTGCCCATGGACGTCGGCTGATTTTTTGACGCTTCCGTTATTGCTGGGATGGCCCCAAGGACTTGCTCACAGATCCGTCGCCTGCTAGTCTTTTGCCGCGGCGATCGATCAGAACTGCAGCGTCGCCTGCGCCACCTCGGGGGCCGGTGCGGTGACGCGGCTTTCACCTTCCGATTCGTCCTGGCGTCTGCGATTTTGCACGCCGTAGCGCGCCTTCAACATCCCGACCGTCTTTCGCACCCGCTCGGTGTAATCTTTCGGCGCGTACTTCGAGGCGTAGAGCCGGTCGTACTGGTCGACCAGTGCGGGGAAGTCGCTCGCGAGGAAGCGCATGAAGTGGTCGCGCGTGCCACCGTCGAGGAAAAGCAAGTTGGCGCCGACAAAGCGGGCGCCGTGGTCGGCGATGGCTTTAACCGTCGCTTCCAACTTGGCGGGTTGCGTAGTGAAGCCCGGAACCAGCGGCGACATCAGGACGCCCGCCTCGATACCGGCGTCGACCATGGCTCTGACCGCCCGCAAGCGCTGCAGTGGATGGGCCGTACCCGGCTCCAGCCTCCGCCACGCGTCGTCGTCTGTGGTCGGCACGCTTACGTAGATGGTGGACCCGGTCGTGACCTTTGACAAATCTTGCAGCACGTCTATGTCGCGGACAATCATCGGCCCCTTGGTGATCAGGCCGACCGGCGTGCGTCCGGCGACGAGCGCCTGCAGCGTGCCGCGCGAGAGCTTATAGTGGCCCTCGATCGGCTGATACGGATCGGTCGCCGTCCCGAGTGCCGCGAGATCGCGTGTCCACTTCGGATCATCTAGTTCGCGCCGCAACACATCCACGAAGTTGGTCTTGACGAAGATCATCGACGAGAACTCGTCCCCCGAGCCGAGCTCGAAGTGCGTTTGATAGCGCCGCGCAAAGCAGTAGTGGCACGCGTGGGTGCAGCCCCGGTACGGGTTCAGGGTCCACGAGAAGGGCATGCCCTTGACGCGGTTGAGCGCCGAGCGGCAGTGAATTTCCTGGTATCGCGCCTCGTCGGCGCGGCGTTGAGCCTCGGTCAGGGCTTCGGCGCCGCCGTCCTTGACCGCGCGGGCCACGTCGCGCGTGGTGAGCAGTCGTGGGCCCAGATCGAACAGCATCCGAATATTGTTTCGCTTTTATTTCGCTCGATCAAGAGTACCCTACACTTATGCGCACCACCACGCGGCCAACGTCGCCGCCACAGCGGTGTTGATGAAATTCAAGGCGTTGTTGTCGAGCACGCCGCCGCCTTCAAGCGTCGTGGCAAGTGCGCTTTCCACGAACGCGCCGGCCGTGCAGGCAAGCACAATCGGCCCGACGGAGGACCACGGAATCAGCCACATGACGGCGCCCGGTGAAGCAATCAGCGCCGCACCGAGGATACCGGCCGCGGTACCGGCGATGCTGATGGCACCGGGTGTACCCGCCGTAACGCGACGCCATGTGGGAAAGACGCGGGGCCTGCCGCCAAACGACTTGCCGAGTTCGCTGGCGACGGTATCACTGGCGCCGGCGGCGATGCCCGCCACGAACCACACTGCCGTCAGTTCGAGGCCCCACGTGAAATTGAACAGCTCGAGCACCGCGCCGAGAGTGCCGACCAGGCAGTTGGCGATGATGTTGCCGGCGCCCCGCCGCTCGCCGCGTCCGGCAGTCATCGGTTGTTGCCCACGTCCGGCGCGGGAGCAGGCAACCGTCACCGCCAAGGCCAGTCCTACGACTATCAGTCCCGACACATAGAATGCGGCATAGATGACCGCCGCAAACACGACACCGGTGACGGCGCCGCTGGCGGAGATGCCGCCGACGCGCCGCGCCACGTAGGCGACCGGCATGCCCAACACGAGCCCGGCGCGCAGGTCAAGGGTCAGCGGCCCCGGCGGGCCCATCCAATTCAGTTGCGTAGCAAACCACAACGTACCCGCCGCGGCGATCGGCACCGAGATGTTGTCGTCGAGGCCAATCGGCAGCGTCTCGACGAAGGCGGCGATGACGGCCGCGGCGACTGGCGCCCACCAGGTGAAGGCGTTGCCCGGCAGAGGGGTGATCGACGGCGCAACCCACACGCTGAGCGCGACGCCGCCCCCGGCACCCGCGATGATGAACGCGGCCAGACCGCTCCACGTTTTCTGCGCGTTCCACGGAAGGCGCGGGCCGCCGACGCCCTGACCGGCCATCGTCGCCAACCCGTCGCCTGTTGCCATCACGGCCCAAGATGCCGCGACGATGTCGAGCCGATGGGGGAAGATGAAAATCAGGACGAGAATCGAAAGGGGATAGAACAGCACGCCGGCGCGCGGACCGCCGGCGTCGGTCTCGCGCACAATCTGCGGTGCGATGTGACGCAACGCGAAGGCATTGAACAACAGGGCGGCCAGCGCCAGTGCCGCCGCCTGAGGCCAGGTGAGATATCGCAGCAGAAAGGCGAAGCCCACCATCGCCATGTGGACGATCTGTCGGCGCGTTTCGGAATAGGTGTTCACAGCTCGGCGCGCCATCGTGCCATACCCAGGGCGTGGCCCTCAGGGCGCGGTCATGGTTCGTGGCGAATGCGTTCTCTCCAGTAG
>JACCSI010000542.1 GCA_013813075.1 Acidobacteriota bacterium
GTACGCGGCCGCACTCCCGTCCACGAAAGCCTCGGCGATCATCACAACCCCTGATGTCGGCCCCGCGCCGTGTGCGGTGTTGCGAAGCGCCAATCCGTATCTCGCCTTTGCTCGGGCTACCGGGCTGCTGCATCCCGAACCGCGCCCGGCACCAGGCGTCCACCCGCTCGCCTCGGTGGCGCTGGACGCGATCGTGGAAAATGACGTCTCGATTGGCGCGTTCGCTGTGGTCGGCGACGGCGCTCGTATCGGAACAGGCACAATTCTTTATCCGCACGTGGTGGTTGGTTCCGGGGCATCGGTGGGGCCCAACTGCCTGGTGCACGCGCGCGTCTCTATTCGAGAGCGGGTGGTGATAGGCGCCCGCTGCGTCATCCAGGACGGCGCGGTCGTCGGCAGCGACGGGTTCGGCTTCGCTCATCGCGACGATGGCACGCACGAAAAGATTCCGCAGGTCGCCACGGTCGTCATCGAAGACGATGTCGAGGTCGGAGCGAACACGACCATCGATCGGCCGGCGGTTGGCGAAACCCGCATCAAGGCCGGCACCAAGATCGACAACCTCGTGCAGATCGCCCACGGCGTCGTCGTCGGCCGCAACGCGCTGCTGGCGGCGCAAGTGGGCATTGCCGGTAGTACGGTCCTTGGCAACGACGTGATGCTTGGTGGCCAGGTCGGCGTGACGGGGCACGTGACGGTTGGAGACCGGGTCAAAGCGTCGGCTAAGACCGGCGTCACCGGCAATGTGCCCGCTGACGCGGTGATCACGGGCTACCCGCACATGGACAATCTCACGTGGCGCAAGGCCTACGCCGTGTTTCGGCGCCTCCCCGAGATGCGAAAACAGATTGCCGAGCTGGAGCGACGGCTCGCGGACCGTGAAGACAAGCAATAATCAGAACAGACCTTCATGAAACATTCCGCACTTCCGACCGCGCTAGTCGTCGTGTTCCTTGTCGGGCTGGTGTCGATTTCGCCGTGGCGTGTGGCCGCCGAGGCGCAAGTGCATCCTCCCAAGCTGACCTATGAACGCATCAAGTTGCCGAATGGGCTCACGGTATTGCTCCACCAGGACCGCTCCACCCCGGTTGCGCACGTCCAGCTGTGGTATCACGTCGGGTCGCGGGACGAGCGTGCCGGCCGCACCGGATTCGCGCATCTGTTCGAGCACATGATGTTCAAGGGCTCGAAGAACGTCGAGCCAGAGCAGCACACCTCGATCGTCTCGTCGGTGGGGGGGCAAGCCAACGCGTACACGACGGAAGATGCGACGGTGTACTGGCAGACCGTGCCGTCACAGTACCTGCCGATGGTGCTGTGGATGGAGGCTGATCGCATGGCAACGCTCCGCATCGACGACCGCACCTTCCGCAACGAGCGCGAGGTGGTGAAGGAAGAACGCCGGATGCGGATCGAGAACCAGCCGTATGGGCGGCTCAATGAGATCCTGTTCGATCAGGCGTTCACGGTGCATCCGTACAAGCATTCCGTCATTGGCAGCATGAAGGACCTGGAATCGGGAACGATCGAAGACGTGCGCGATTTCTACCGCACCTATTACGTGCCGTCCAATTGCACGATGGTCATCGCCGGCGACTTCGACCCCGAGCAGGTCAAGGGCATGATCACGCAGTACCTGGCACGCGTCCCCGCCGCGGAAAAAGCGGTACCTCGCGACATTCCCAAGGAGCCGATTCCCGTCAAAGAAAAGCGCGTGACCGTTGAAGAACCGTGGCCGCTCCCGGCCGTTGTGGTGGCGCATCACATCACGTATGACGGGCACCCCGACTCGTACCCCCTTCACATCGTGTCGAAGGTGTTGTCGGACGGCCAGAGCTCTCGGATTTACAGGCGCCTGGTCTACGATACGGGGCTGGCGTTGACCGCGTTCGGGGGCGTCAACATCATCCAGGATCCGAACCTGTTTTTTGCCGTGGCGATCGTCAACCCCGGGCAATCGCCCGCTGCCGCCGAAAAGGCGCTTCTTGCCGAGCTCGACAAGTTGAAGAGCGAGCCGATTACCGAGCGGGAACTGCAGCGCGCCAAGAACCAGTTTGCGCGCGACTACATCCTCGGGCGGGAGTCGCTGCAGGATAAGGCGACGCATCTGGCCCACGCCGAAGTGCTGCACTCGGACATCACGACGGCGGACGGGGAATTCGATATCTTCCAGAAGATTTCGCTCGCCGACGTGCAGCGCGTCGCCAACACCTACTTCACACCCGAGCGCCGCGTCGTGCTTCATGTGATGCCGAAGGGAAGTGTCCAGTGATGGCCCTCGGTGCCCGCGTTCTGATGGTTTACGGCACGCTTGGGCTCACCACCGCGCTTCTCGTCGCCAGCGCGTTCGGTACCGGTGTCACCGCGCAGAGCCGTCCGTGGCCGACGGAACGTCCGCCGCGAGCACTCGAGGCGCGACCGGTCAAGTTTCCACCCTACCAGATTCGCAAGCTCCCCAACGGACTGCAGGTCGTCCTCGTCAGCCATCACGAGCAGCCGTCGGTCAGCGTCCGGATGATCGTGCGAGCCGGCGCCGCGCAGGACCCGAAAGGCAAGATGGGTCTGGCGATGCTCACGGCCACCCTGCTCGATCAGGGCGCTGCGGCTCGCACCGCGGAGCAGATCGCTGACTCCATCGACTTTGTGGGCGGCATTCTTGGAACCGGCGCCGGCACCGACCTGACCTACATCAACACCGTCGTGTTGAAGGACAGCTTGCCGCTGGCGCTGCAACTGATGGCGGACGTCGTCCGTCGCCCGACGTTCGCGCCGCAGGAGATCGATCGGCAACGCCAACAGGCGCTATCGGGATTGAAAGTCTCCGCTGAAGACCCGGGCGCGGTCGCCAACCGCGTCATGGACCGGTTGATTTACGGCTTCCACCCGTACGGCCTGCCTGGAGGCGGGACTGCGGAATCGCTGGCGTCGATCACACGCCCGGACATTGTCGAGTTTCACCGCCAGTATTACTCGCCGAATAATGCCCTGATCGCCGTGGTCGGCGACGTCAGCGCCGACGAGGCCATGGCGGGTCTGACCAAGGCCTTCGGCGAGTGGAGCGCAGGCGCAGTGCCGGTCTTCGTTCCGATCGAGCCGCCGCAGCCGACCAAGCGAGTCATTGTGATCGACCGGCCCGACGCCGTGCAAACGGAGATTCGCGTCGGTCAGCTCGGTATTGCCCGCCGTCACGCGGACTACCTGGTCATGGACCAGGTCGTGAAGATTCTGGGTGGCGAAGGCGCCAATCGGCTGCAGCAGGTGTTGCGGTCGCAGCGGGGCCTGACCTACGGCGCTTCCGCGGACTTGAATACATACAAGACCACCGGCGGTATCGTTGCCGAAACCGATACCCGGACCGATGCCACCGCCGAAGCGTTGCGACTGACCATTGACGAGTTCTACAAGCTCCAGCGGGAGCGTGTCTACGAGGGTGAGCTCGAGGGAGCGCAGGCCTACCTTGCCGGCCATTTTCCGCTGACCATCGAGACGCCTGACGCCATTGCGACACAGGTGCTCAATCAGTTGTTTTACTAATTGCCGCTCGAGGAGTTGGAGAGCTATCCAGAGCGTGTCCGCAGTGTGTCGCCCGATGACGTGCAGCGAGTGGCGCGCAACTACCTCCGTCCGGATCGCCTGGCGGTGGTCCTGGTCGGCAACGCTGACGCCTTCGTCAAGGACCTCAAAGGCATTGGCTTTGGCGACTACGAACGCATCCCGATCGATCAGGTGGACCTGCTGGCCGCGGACCTGAAGAAAACCAAACGATAGCCGCATGCGCGTGATGTTGTCGTGCGGCGAAACCTCGGGCGACCTGTACGCCGGGGCGCTCATCGAAGCCCTCCGCGCGCGCGAGGCCGGGGTGGACGTGTTCGGTCTCGGCGGCGATCGCTTCAAAGCGGCCGGCGGTCGGCTGGTCGGCGACTTCCACGGGCTTGCGGTCACTGGTCTGATCGAGGCGGTGCGCGTCTTGCCCGAGTCGTACGCGATGTATCGACGACTCGTCGCGGCGGCCAAGGTCGAGCGTCCCGACGTGCTCGTGCTCATTGACTATCCCGACTTCAATTTCCGCTTGATGGCGGCGGTCAAACGACTCGGCATTCCGATCGTCTATTACGTCAGCCCGCAACTGTGGGCGTGGCGAGCCGGGCGCATTCAAACCATGAAAGCGCTGGTGGAATGCGTCCTTCCCATCTTCCCGTTCGAAGAATCGATTTATCGCAACGAAGGCATGGACGTGCGCTTCGTCGGTCATCCCCTGGTGGAGCTCGCCGTTGCCGGGCACACGCGCGAGCAGATGGCGCAGCGTCTCGACCTGGATGCCGGCAAGCCGATCGTCGCCCTGCTGCCGGGAAGCCGTGCCAACGAACTGCACCGGATTGTGCCGGTACTGGCGGCGGCGGTGCCGCGCATCGCGTCCGCGGTCATGGGAACGCAGTTTCTCGTCGCGCGCGCGCCGCACCTTCCGGATTCGTACTTTGCTCCCTTCCAGGGGTCTGGTGCAC
>JACCSI010000543.1 GCA_013813075.1 Acidobacteriota bacterium
GAGAACTCGTCCATCTGCGCCAGCAGCGTCAGCGTCCGCTGCAGCACGTCGGAAAAGTCGAGCACGCCGTGCTTGCGGAGCGTGCGCTGGTACTGTTCGATCGCCACGGCGAGCAGCCGGGCAATCTCATCGGCCACCGTCTCGGCCTGTTGCTCGTCAGACTCACCCGCGACCACGCCGAGCGCCTCGCTCGTAATGGACCTCGAAGCGTCGCCCGGCCCAAGGGGAAAGATGTCATTCTCGGAATAGCGGAACGCGTCGGGTCGCTCGGGGCTCTTGTCAATCGCCGCGCACACGTCGTTGACAAAGTGCAACAGCTCCCGGACCGAACGAAAGCTGCGCGTAATGGCGGTGCGGACCTGCCCGATCGGACGCAGCGCTTCGATGTAGCGCGACGCTTCGTCGAGCACGGCCACTTCGGCATCGCGAAACCCGTAGATCGACTGCTTGCGATCGCCGACGATGAAAATCGTCGGCGCAAGAGCGCGTTCGGTCAGACCAAGTCCAGACGCCCACGACCGGACCAGTAATTCCACCAGTTCCCACTGCGCGCGGCTGGTGTCCTGGAACTCATCGACGAGCACGTGCTGATAGCGTGCCTCGAGCTTGAAACGACTGCGTGAAAACTCCTCCATCTGCGCCAGCAGCGTCAGCGTCCGCTGGAGCACGTCTGAGAAATCCAGCACGCCATGTTTCTGAAGCGTCTTCTCATACTCGCGCAGGGCAACGGCAAACAACTGGCGCACCGCGCGTGCGAGCACGACATTGATGTCGCGGCGATAATCGTGCAGCGCCTGCACCACATACGGGCCAAGCGCCTGGACCATGCCAAGGTGCCTGTCGTAGGCGGCGGGCGATCGAAAGTGCCCCTTCTTGTAGTTCGCGGCCAATCGCTTTCGTGGTGCGCCGTCCTTGGTCAACAGGTAGTCGCGCACGCGTTCCATCAGGGCCTGGGTCATCGCGGCCGATGGGGCGGGGTCACCAAGCAACTGGCGGAGGTCACGTACGAAGAGCGCAAAATCTGGCTGACTCGGTCCGCCGCCGACCAGAGCCGCCGCGCCGCCCGGCACACTTGCGAATCCGTCGCGCAGCCGTGCGTGCAGGCGCGCCACTGCCTCGTCAATCGTGGCGGTCTGTGCCCCGCGCAGAAATCGGTGGAGCGCGTCGACAGCTACCAGGCGGCGGTCGATCAGCTTCGCCAACCCCTGTCGGAGCCGGTATTCGCCGAGTTCGGCAAAAAGCAGCGACATTTCAGGCTGCTCGGTCGCAATACTGCGGCCGATGCGCAGTGTGCGCTCGAGGGCGTCATCGACCAGGCGCGGTGTCTCAGTTTCGTCGGCCAGGTCAAACCCCGGGTCGACATCGGCCTCGAGCGGGAACTCGTGCAGCAGTGCCAGACAGAACGCATCGATCGTGGAAATGGCGATGTCGGTCACGCTGTCGCGAATCTCTTTCCACGACTCTGGAGGGATGGTGTGCTCGCGGTGACGCTTGGCGAGCTCCTGCAGGATCCGCTGACGCATTTCGGCGGCGGCCTTGCGGGTAAACGTCATCGCCAGGATATTGCGCGGCTTGACGCCCGCCATGAGCAAGCCGACATAGCGATCCACCAGCACCCGCGTCTTGCCTGTCCCGGCCGATGCCTCCAGCGCGATGTTGCGGGTGGGGTCGATCGCCAGCGCGCGTGCTTCGGTGTCGCGCGTTTCGAGCGGATCGTCGGCATCGAAATCGAGCCGCGGCTGCGTGCTACTCACCATTCGACCCCGGCCCGATCGGGTCGGGCATCTCGACGATGTCGAGACGGCAAACGGCGCGGTACGAACATGGGCCGCACAACGATTTTTTCGCGGGACTTGGCGGGAAGACCCCCTGCGCAATGCGATCGAGCGTAGCGATCAAGCGATCCTGCGCGTCATCCATGACGTCGTCGAGGGACCGTCCCTTGCCCGGCTTCAACGCGACGACGGCCCTGTCGCCCTCGAAGGAAACGTACACCGCCTCGGCGAGCGTCCATTCCTCTCCGCGCTCCCGGCGCAGCGCCTGGCGCGCCAGTAACGCGTAGATCGGCAGTTGCAGCGCCACTTTCTGGTCGGGCGTGTGTTTCGATTTGTAATCGATGACGCGAATGCTGTGGTCTTCGAGCAGGTCAATGCGATCGGTCTTTGCGCTCAGGGTCACGACGCGAGTATCGCCAGTGCGCGTGCGCAACGAGAACTCGCCCTGCAACGGGAACTCGAGGAGCCGTTCGGTGATACGAATCGGCCGTCCCGCCTCCATCGCAAACACCCGGTGCGCAATGCCTGGACTGACGGCGGAGCCAAGCAGCCGGTTGCGCTCGAGGCCGGCTTCGGCCGGCGGGAGCTGCTGCAATGCCGTTTCGCAGAGCTCGCCAAACAGCATCCGCGCCTCGGGCAGGTGGTCCGGATCGATCCGACCATGCCCGCGCTTCTGCCACTCGGCGAAGAATCGCTCCCATAGCTCGTGCAGAAAGCGGCCGCGCTCGAGCGGTGTTTGAATGGCTGCGTCTTCCGGTTGCTCTTCCAGCTTCAGCACCTGTGCCGCGTAGAACTTGAACGGACAATTCAGATACTGTTCCAGCCGACTGATCGAGACCCGCGGCATCTGCCAGGCGCCGGCCGTGCCTTGGAAGTGGGCGATGTCGCGCCCGTCAGTGGCGAGGCGCATAGTGGCCCATGCCGCGGCGCCCGGCGGGAGCGCGTCCGGCACGCGCGGCTCGATCGCGACCGCGTCCGAGTACGACACGCGCGACTGATCCTGCGGAACGCGCGCCGTGCTCAACCCAAACCCCAACACGTCGTCGAGCAGGATGGACGGCTCGACCACGGCATCGTTCTCGAGTGCAAACGTCGACAGACGGACACGCGTCGACGGCGAATGCAGCAGGTCTTTCAATGCCGCGCGCCCGCTCTGCTGGGCATCACGCTCGCGGCGGTGGGGATCCGCAATCGCCGGCAGTGGCTCCAGCAGCGCCAGAAGCGATGCGGGGTAGAGCACGTTGCGACGGACGCGCTCCGGCCATTCCCCTTCGATGAGGCCCACGATCTGGACGTCGTCGAAGTCGCCGTACCGCGCCGCCTGTGCGTCGACGATCTGCAGCCCCGGCTCGCCGCTCTGTGTGGCAAAGGTCTGGCTGCCCAGCCAGCGCCGCACCGCCGCGGTCAACGTCACAATGTCGCCGGGCGCCTCCGGATCGTGGCTCTGATAGGCGTCCTTGAGCGCGGACAACGCGCCCACGACCGCTGCGCGGACGCGGCGGCGGCGCGAAGGCAGAGCATCGTCGTGTGCATCGGAACGGTCGAACTGCTGCAGCCACTCCATCAGCGTCCCGATGTGCTCGGTCATCGGGCGCTCGAATGCCAGGGAGTGAAGTGGGCGGACCGCGTTGAGTACCGCCTGTGCGGCTGGCAAGGCGACTTGCTGCCGGCGCTGTTCGCGTGACGCCGGCGCACCGGTGGCCGCCCACTGTGTCACCACCGCGCTGAGGCGGTCGAGGCCACCAAGGTAGCGCCCTTCGGCAAGCGCAAAGTCGTAGGCCGCGATGGCGTCGTCGGTCACCGCGGTCTCCACGAGCGAACCCTTTCCACCGCGGTCAGGGCGAGGGGCGCCTGACCCGCCGCCAACCGAGAAATGCGGCGAGCGAAGCAGCGCCAGCAAAGACGATCGCGTGTAGTCCGACGCGACCGCGTCGAGCGCCAGATCCACTGCCGCCGCGTACGGCTCGGCCGCCAGTGGAAGTGTGTCGAGCGACTCGAACGGGATCGCTGCGTCCGCGAACACGTCGCGCGCGAGGTAGAGATACGGCAGCGGCCGGCGGACCACAAGTGCGGTACGGGACAAATCAACCGCGCGTCCCTCACGGCGGTCACGTTTCAGGCGCCGCGCCACTGCCGCGAGCTCCTCCTCGCGGTCGCGGTATCCGTACGCGGTCGACCCGGGGTCCCCACTTTCTGGCGGCGGCGCCACAACCAGCGTTGGCGCGGGCCGAGCAGGCAGCGCGGACCACTCATCCTGCAGGTCGGGAAGCGCCGCATAGAGCCGCTCTAGATAGCCGGCGGCCAGCACCGATTCCGTGCACAACAAATCGATCTGCTCCAGTCCCGCCAATCGCGTCAGCAGATCGAAATCTGCAGGCCACACGCCATCTGGATCCGCCAACCGGTCGGCCACAGTGATCAGGACACGCCGCACTGGCCGCAGCGACGCCACCTCCAACAGCGTCCGGCGTAGGGCATGTTCGTCGTGCCGCAATTGTTCGGACATGCGCGCTTCGTAGCGCCGATAGGCCGCGACGAGAAAGACCGTTTGTTGGAACAATCGGCTGGCACCGCGATCGCTGTCCTTTTCTCTTTCAAGCTCGTCTCGAAAATTGCGTTCGAAGTCATCGATGTCGCGGCCGAGGCGGCGGATCAGGTCGTAAAGGGCGAGCATCTCCGCAACCAGGCCCGGGCGGAGGCGGAACGGCGGTTCAACTCCCTCGGCCACGAGCTGCCGCGATACTGCTGCCAGGATTATTTCGCGCTCAAACGCTGACAACATAGTCGGCGCCGCCGGCAGCCGGGACGCGAGTTCGTCGTAGAAGTCGCGACGCGTCGCGACCATGGGCCACACAACAGCCGCACGGTCGGCGCGTAAGGCGCGCTCTTCGACGGTGCGCCGCAGTTGTTCCCCGGACGCGCGCGTCGGGACGAGGACACACGTATCGCGTGCTTCATCCAGTGTCTGCGCGAGAATCCAGTCGGTGAGCGTCGTACGGAACCGGGCGAGGTCGGGCACACGGTACAGCCTGGTGCGGCGAGGTGTGATCACGGTTGCGCGACGAACCTCGTGGCAAGCGGTGGCTCGAAGGCCGCGCGCAGCTCCAGTCTCGCGCGTTCGAGCAGCATCAACGCCCCGGCCGCTGCCGCCGACGCCTGCCGCGCAAGCTCGACATCGGCCCCCGTCACCGCATCGAGACGCAATTGCACTGCCCTCTCGGCAAGCACATACGCGCTCCGGAACGACGCATGAATAGGAGACAGCAGACTGGGCGGATTGAGCAGCGCCAGACGTCGCGCGTGGCGATCCAGCCGCTGCGCAAGCGGGCGCAGGCGCTGCGGCGCGGGACCGCCGAGGACTTTGATGTCGTCGAGACTGGCGCGCACGTCGATGAGTCCCTGGATATACGGCATCGCCGAGCGTCGATAGGTGCGCATCCCGGCTTCATTCAGCAGCCACTGGTCATGGGCCAGCCGGAGACGATGGGCTGCGTCGAGGTGGGCGTCCAGGGTGGCGAGCACGCCGGCGAGATCCTCGGGACGCTTCCGGCCCAGTGTCTCGTCTTCATCCCTGAGCTTCACGCGCAACTGCTCGAGCCCGCGGACGTCCGCCCGGGCAGCGCGCCTGGAGGCCTCGGCCAGCGTGCTGGATCTCAGAAGCGAATAAAGACTATCTGTCCGCTGCTCCTCGGCAATGCCCCCCAGCGCGGTTGTGCGCAGCATGGCGGCTAACGACGCGGGCATCAGGTCCACCCCGCGATCGATCAACGCTACAACCGACTGCAATAGAGACACTTTCTCGGCCGGCGATTCGACAGCCGATGCGGCGGACATCAGCTGCTGGGCAACGTCGCTGTGATTCGGCGACGGTAGCGTCGGCTCAGTGGGCGGAACGACCGTGCTTGCCGATAAGGCCAACTCAAACCCGCCGCCGCCGGCAGAAGCGCGCAGGCTCGCAATCACGTCGTCGAGCACGCCGACGATTTCTCGAACCTCGCCGGCGCGATAGCCATAAGCCGCGCCGGGCCAATCGGTGAGAGAGCGTCGTGCCTGTTCCGCCGCGGCCAGGCGTTTGTTGGGGTCGGCAATGAGCGCAATTTGATTCAACGCATCGGCGACGGTTCCGCTGACCTGGGCAAAGTCCGCTTCACCACGCGTCGCCGCGTAATGAGACGCGCGCACGGTGTCGGCGTACCGCTCGGTGCGTGGAAGGTCAACGCGTTGCACCGGCAGCGACACCAGGTGCAGTGCGCCAGGTCCCGCGCCCGGCGCCAACGGCATCGAAAAAATCAATCGGTCGTCGACTCGGGCCCATTCACCAAAACTCGCGAGTGCTGTGCCGTCGTGTAGAAACACGCGGAATAAGGGCGGAGCCGGTGTCTGGGCAGTAACCGACACTCCGGTGGCGAGCGCGACAACGACGGAAAAAATGGCCGAGTGCAGACTCATTGAACCGGTCTTTGTCAGGGTACACGAAGTCAAAGGCCGTGCCTCGAAACAGCGACGCGAATCGCGATGTGGAAAAGTTGTGGATGAGTGGTGCAAAGACTGTGGACACATAGACACGAAAATAAAAATCCGGCGATCTGTGGCCCAAAGACGCCGCCCAAATCTACGAACACGCGCCTTCGTACCTCGCTTCGCTTGTTTCGCCGCGCTGTCGCATGCGACATTCTGTCGTCGCGGCGGACCCGCCCACCAAACGCCTTTCACCATTCGTGACTCATCGCTACGAAGAACACATCGCCGGTCGTACCTATTTCATTGAGGTGCAGCCGATCTCGCAGTCCCGCTGGCGCGCCCAGATCGCTCGCCTGCCCGGCATGCCAACGTCAATGATGCCGTTCTATGGTTCAACGCCGGAGCAAGCCGCGCAGGAGCTGAGTCGTTGGCTGACGATGGTGTATAACGGCACCACCAAACAATGATTCGTCTCGCCACCGCCGCTCTCTTTCTCGTCGTTTGGACGTCCCCCGCTGCCGCACAGACGGCCCCTCATGTGCACATGCTGGCGACAGGGGGCACCATTTCCAACCGCGACGGGGGCCGGCTCACGGCTGAAGAACTCGCCACGTCGATGCCCGGCCTCGAGCGCCACGCCCGCCTGACCTACGAACAATTTGCCAATGTCGCCAGTAGTCAACTGACGCTGGCGCAGTGGCTTGGCCTGGCCAGGCGCGTCAACGAGCTGTTTTCCACCGACAACGAACTGGCTGGCATTGTCGTGACCAGCGGCACCGACACGCTCGAGGAGACCGCGTTCTTTCTTCATCTCACCGTCAAAGATTCGCGCCCAGTCGTGGTCGTCGGCTCGATGCGCAACCCGAGCACGCTTGGCTACGAAGGCGCCGCGAATCTTCTGCAAGGGATCCGCGTCGCCGCCGCTCCGGTGTCGCGCGATAAAGGTGTGCTGGTGGTGCTGAACGACGAAATCAACTCAGCCCGCGAGGTCACCAAGACCGACGGGCTCCGCCTGCAGACATTCAGCAGCCGCGACTTCGGTCAGCTTGGCGTGGTCGACAGCGACCGTGTTGTTTTTTACCGACAGCTGGTGCAACGTCACACGTCGCGGAGTGAGTTTGACGTGGCCAACCTCCAGGAATTGCCCCGCGTGGACGTCGTCATGGTCTACCAGGGCGCGCCTGGCGATGTCATCAAGGCAGCGGTCGACGCCGGTGCGAAAGGTCTCGTGATGGCCACGGCCGGAGCCGGCGCGACCAGCGGTACGCAGGGAGAAGGCTTGGACTACGCCGCCGAGAAAGGCGTGTTTGTCGCCACCAGCACGCGCACCGGGTCAGGTCGTATCGCCGCACCACGCCCGCCCGCGGCCGGCGTGACGCCGGCAACGGTCTTGCCACAACCGAGTCCGGCGCAGCTCAAACGACGTCAATTTACGGTGGCCGCAGAAGATCACGCGCCGCTCAAAGCCCGCATCTTATTGATGCTCGCGCTTGCAACGACGACTGATCGCGCCGCGATTCAGCGAATGTTCACCGAGTACTAGG
>JACCSI010000712.1 GCA_013813075.1 Acidobacteriota bacterium
ATGCACATCACTGCGGCGGTATACGTGAATGACTGGGAAGACGGACTTGTTTACGACTTCCAGGTGTGGCTCGAAAAGCTGGCGCCCGCCGGCCCCGGCTACCGGCATCACCAGACCGGCGAAGACAATGCCGACGCACATCTCAAACGGACGCTGATGGGGCACCAGGTGATGGTGCCGATCACGAACAGCAAGCTCGATCTCGGCCCGTGGGAGCAGATCTTTTACGCGGAGTTCGACGGCCAGCGGAAAAAGCGCGTCATTCTGAAAGTCATGGGCGAATGACGACAACACATCCGTATCCTGACCGGCCCGTCGTGGGTGTCGGCGGCGTCGTGGTCAAGGACGGCAAAGCCCTGGTCGTCAAACGTGGCCACGAGCCGCGGAAGGGCGAGTGGTCCTTGCCCGGCGGACGCGTGGAGCTTGGCGAGACGCTCCGCGACGCCGTGCGGCGCGAGATCAAGGAAGAAGCGGCCCTCGAGGTCGAGGTCGGGCCCCTGCTCGACGTGTTCGAACGCATCGATCGCCACCTCGGTCGTGTCCAGTATCACTTCGTGATTTTCGATTACCTGTGCGAATGCACCGGCGGCACCCTCAGCGCCGGAGACGACGCCGTGGATGTCGCATGGGTCTCAGTGGGTGAGCTCGACGCCTATGGCGTACACGAGAGTGCCGCTGCCGTCATCCGCAAGGGGCTTCGCTTCGCGTTAGAATTGCCCGGATGATCCCGTCACGCGAGGCGGCCTGGCAACTGCTGACCGAGTGGACACACGGTGACAGCCTGCGCAAGCACGCGCTGGCGGTCGAAGCCGCGGTGCGTGGCTACGCCCGACGGCTTGGCGAGAACGAAGAGGAGTGGAGCGTCGTCGCGTTACTGCACGACTTCGATTACGAACGGTATCCCACGCTGGGCGATCATCCGAACAAGGGCTGTGAGCACTTGCGTTCACTGGGGTATCCGGAGTGGGTCATGCGGGCCATTTTGTCGCACGCGTCCGAAATCACGGGTGTTGAGCCCGAGACTCCGCTCGAGAAGACGCTGGTGGCGTGCGACGAAATGGCGGGATTCGTGACGGCGGCGTCGCTGGTGCGCCCATCGAAGAGTGTGCTCGATCTCGAAGCCGCGTCCGTGATCAAGCGGATGAAAGACAAGGCCTTCGCGCGTCAGGTGCCACGCGAACACCTCAGGCGAGGCGCGGAGCTCATGGGCCTGCCGCTCGACCAGCACATTACCAACGTCATTGTCTTCTTGCGCGAGCGTGCGGACGATTTGGGACTCCGAGGAACGCTGTAGGCAAGGGTTCCGTATACTTCAACAGCATGCCGGAGCCGCAAAGCGGGGTTGAAGTCCCGCTCACGCCATCTTTTTGGGACCCTTCGACCCCTGTCGTGGTCTGCCAACAAGTCAGTGTCCGTTACGGCAAGAACTGGGCCCTCCAAGACGTGACCGCGGAATTTCATCCGGGCGCTGTCGGCTTGCTGGGACCGAACGGCGCCGGAAAGAGCACCCTCATCAAAACGCTGCTCGGTTTCGTCAAGCCTGATAAGGGCCGCATGACCGTGATCGGCATGGATGTCGCTGTTCAGCCGCTCGACATCCGTGCGCGGATTGGCTACATGCCGGAAAGCGATGCACACATCCCCGGCATGAACGCGGTCTCGTTCGTCGCGTACTGCGGACAGTTGTCGGGCCTGCCGGTGGCGGACGCGATGCAGCGCGCACACGAAGTGCTCTATTACGTGGGCCTCGGGGAAGCGCGCTATCGCAACGTGGAGACGTATTCGACCGGCATGAAGCAACGCATCAAGCTGGCGCAGGCGTTGGTGCACGATCCGGACCTGCTGTTCCTGGACGAGCCGACCAACGGGATGGACCCCAAAGGGCGGGACGAGATGCTCGAGCTCATTCGCGACCTGGCGCATAACAAAGGCGTCAACCTGATCCTCTCGTCTCACCTGTTGCCCGACGTCGAATTCACCTGCGACCGTGTGGTCGTGATGGACAAGGGCAGCATCGCCGCGGCGGGGCCGATTGAGGCGCTCAAGGGGCCGGCTGGTCGCGTCTACGAATTGCGCATCAAGGGTGATAACGGCGCGTTTACGGCGGTGTTGCGTCGCGAAGGTTACGAGTGCCACGACACCGACGACGACGTGATGCGCGTGTTCGTGCCGGGCACGCTTGACGAGGGGCCACGCGTGCTGTTTCAGCTCGCCGCGCGCGAAGGCGCGCAGATCCGGCATCTCCGGCCGAGCGTGCCGACACTCGAAGACGTGTTTGCCCGCGCCGTGGGCGAGGTGTAGCGGTGCCGATTCATGACCAGGGCTACCGCCGCTACCTCGGGTCGCGCGGCGCCATCGGCAAGTCGTGGCAGGTGATCACACGCGCCGGTATTCGCACCGTGCTGTCGAAGCGGAGCTTCATTGCGCTGATGCTGCTGGCGTGGTCGCCGTTTGTGGTCCGCGCCGTGCAGGTCTATGTGGCCTCCAACTTCCAGCAGGCATCCTTTCTCGCCCCGAAGGCGGAAACGTTTCGGGAGTTTCTCGGCCAGCAGGGACTCTTCGTCTTCTTCGTCACCATCTATATAGGCGCGGGGCTGATTGCCAACGACCGTCGCGCCAATGCGCTGCAGGTATATCTTTCAAAACCGCTCACCCGGGCTGAATATGTCGCGGGGAAGCTGGCGATCTTGTTCTTCTTCCTGGTCAGCGTCACCTGGCTGCCGGCCATCATGCTGCTGCTCGTGCAGATCATGTTTGCCGGCAGCCTCGGCTTCTTGAGGCAGAACATTTTCCTGATACCGGCCATCACACTCTTCTCATTGCTCCAGGTGCTGGTCGCATCGATGACGATGCTGGCACTGTCGTCGATGTCGAAGAGCAGTCGCTTCGTGGGCGTGATGTATGCGGGGCTGATCTTTTTTACCGCGGCCATGTTTCAGGCGCTGCGCGGTATCACCGGGCGCAGCTCGTTCGCCTGGCTGTCGCCGACCGACACCCTGGAGCAACTGGGCAATTACGTCTTCCGCCTCGACCCCGTCTACGACCTGCATCCCGCTGTCGCTGTCCTCACGGTCGTGACGCTGGTGGCCGGCTCGGCATGGATTCTCGAACGCCGCGTGCGCGGCATCGAGGTCGTGCAATGAGCGCCATCGTTCAGGCGACGCAGTTGTCCAAATGGTACGGTCAGGTCAGCGGCCTCAACGACGTCACGGCCGCCATTCCCGGCGGCATTACCGGGTTGCTTGGCCCGAATGGCGCCGGCAAGTCGACATTCATGAAGCTGATGACGGGGCAAATCAAGCCAAGCAAGGGCACGATCACGGTGTTCGATCAGCCAATGTGGGGCAACCCGGACATCTATCGGCGTATCGGGTTCTGCCCTGAGCAGGACGCGTTCTACGACCGCATGACCGGGCTGGAGTGGGTGACCGCGATGGTCAGGCTCAACGGCGTCACCGAGCGCGAGGCGGGGGAGGCGGCAAAGACCGCCTTGGAACGAGTCGAGCTGCTCGACGCGGCCGACAAGAAGATTGGCGCCTATAGCAAGGGCATGCGCCAGCGCGTCAAGCTCGCCCAGGCGCTCGTGCACGACCCCGAGCTGCTCATCCTCGATGAGCCGTTGACCGGCATGGACCCGCTGATGCGTCGCAAGACGATTCGCTTGATCAAGGAATGGGCGCGTGCCGGGAAGCACATCGTCGTGTCGAGCCACATCCTGCACGAGATCGAGTCGATGACGTCGAACATCCTCTTGATCAACAACGGCCGCATTCTCGCGGAAGGCAACGTGCACTCGATTCGTGAGCTCATCGACACCCACCCGCATACGGTGTTTGTGCGCGGCGCCGACCCACGGGCACTGGCCCGGAAGTTTCTCGCCGAGGACGACCTGCTCAGTTTGCGCTTCGAGCCTGGTGCCGTGATCATCGAGACGGCAAAGCCGGATTCGTTCTACGCGCGCCTCACCGCGCTGGCGACGACGGGCGAAGCCGGCAGCATCGACGAGGTGACCTCCCCCGACGATAACCTGCAGGCAGTATTCCGCTACCTGGTGAAGCAATGATCGGGCGCACGCTGTCGTTCTGGGGCGCCTCGCGTCGCGTGTTTGACTTGTCGCTGGGGGAAATGCTGTGGTCGCGCCGCACGATCTTCATGGCACTCGTAGTGGGCGGTCCCGTCGTCCTGGCGCTGGTGGTGCGGATCCTCGAGACATTCGGGATGCCGGCGCTGCGTGTCAACGGTCAGCGCATCGGCGGCATGGGTGTGTTCGGTATCGTCATCTGGATGCTGTTCCTGCGCTTTGTCATTCCCATACTTGGCGTGTTCTACGGCACCGCCCTGATGGCGGACGAAGTCGAGGACAAGACGATTACGTATCTCTTCACGCGCCCGGTTCCCCGCGGCGCGGTGCTGATCGGGAAGTATCTCGCGTATTTGGCCTGCACGTCGCTGGTGGTGCTGCCGTCGGTGATGCTGGTGTACTTTCTGCTGATCCGGTTGAACGAGGTTCCTGGCACGTTCATGCAGCTGCTCACCGACATGGGACTGCTGTTCCTCGGATTGGCGGTTTACGGCGCGTTTTTCGCCTTCATTGGGGCGTTCTTCAAGCGTCCGTTGGTCATCGGGCTCGTGTTTGTGATGGGGTGGGAACAGACCGCGATGGCGCTGCCCGGCTACATGAAGCGGTTTACGGTGGCCTATTACCTTCAGGCGTTGGTGCCGCACAGCATGCCGTCGGACGGGGTGGTGAGCATCCTCCAGGGGATGTTCCGCGATACGCCTCCGGTGGCGGTGTCATTGACGTGGTTGGCCGTCTATCTTGTCGTTTTCCTGTTTCTTGCCGCCCGGACGGTTGACCGCAAGGAATACATTTTGGAGCAATAGTCAGCCTTCCGGAGGCTGTTACTGTCGGGTCAGGGGAGTAAGCGCCGGCACCTCGGCCCTGAAATCTCAACCCGCCGGGAACCCTGGGCTTAGCCGCGTTCGTATAATCAAGCAGGGAGAAGGATTCGATGTCCAACAAGACGCGGTATTTCGTAGTCACGGCGGCGACAATCCTGGCGGTCGGGTTGACGACCGGCCTCGTCGCGTCATACATGGGCCTCCCGGTGGCCTTCTCTCAGGCGGCAGGCCCCGACGAGCTGCAATACGTGCCAGCTGATGCGGCAGTCGTGGCCTATGCGAACGTTCGCGAAGTCATGGACTCCAACTTCCGCGAACGGTTCCGCCAGTTCGAGCCCGACACGAAAGAGCGCGACGAGTTCCAGAGCAAAACCGGTGTCAACATCGAGCAGGACATCAATTCGGTCGTCGCGGCAATGATGCCCGGTGGCGGCGACGCACAGTTCGGCCCGCATAGCGGCATGTTGATTCTCGCCCGGGGACGTTTCGAGCAATCGCGCCTCGAGGCTCTTGCCATCGAGCACGGCGGCCAGGCTGAGGATTACAACGGCAAGCGGCTGCTCACCCACGCCAATGACGCCGGCAGCCCCGCCATGGCGATCGGCTTCCTGGAGGCCGACCTCATCGCCCTCGGGGGGTACGACGCCATCAAGAAATCGATCGACGCCGGCGGCGGCAACAACGTCGTCTCCAACACCGAGATGATGCGTCAGATCCACGACATCGACGCCGCGAACGCATGGGCCGTTGGCCGCTTTGACGCCATTGCCAACGCCGGCCGCATTCCCAACGAGATCCAGGCCCATATGCCCGCTATTCAGTGGTTCTCGGCTGCCACGCACGTCAACGGCGGCGTCAGTGGTGTCTTCAAAGCCGAAACCAAAGATGATGAATCGGCGCAGAATCTGCGCGAAGTCGTGCGAGGCTTCCTCGCTCTGGCCAAGATGCAGGCCGGCTCTAAACCCGAGCTGAAGACAATGGTCGATTCCCTGCAGCTGTCGGGCGATGGGAAGAATGTCGCCATTTCGTTCTCGCTCCCGTCGGAGCTGTTCGACGCCCTGGAAGAGTTGAAGAAGCTCGAACAACGGTAACCAGTGACCCGAAGATTGGCGAGTTGAGTTACCTCGCCGGCTCGTAAACGGCCAGATCGCAAGATGTATAATCTGCCAGGTTTTAGCCTGTGGCGGATTTCGTCTTTTTCTACGGCACCCTGATGACGCCGTTTAATCGGCCCGGGCGGCAGCGGGTCAATACCAAGATGGCCTTCGCGGGCCGCGGCCATATTCGGGCTGCACTATTCGACTTGGGGATCTACCCGGCCGCGATTCCCACCGATGATGGCGGTGCCGTCCGGGGCGAGGTCTACGAAATGCTCGACCAGGCCGCCGTCCTCGACACGCTCGACGACGTCGAAGGCTACCGGGCTACCGAACCAGAGCGCAGTTTGTACACTCGGGCGCTGACTGATGTGACCCTCGACGATGGCAGTGTCACCCCAGCCTGGGCCTATTTCTACAACGCCCCCTTGGGTGGCGCGCAACGCATCGAGTCTGGCGACTATCTGGAGCATCTGAAGTACAAAGGCGAAGCTGACACGCCATGACGGAGATCGACCCCCACAAGCGTGACTCTGAGCGCATCGACCTGCTGGGGTCGCTCAGCGGCGCAGTCATGGTGTTTCAGCCGATGGCCATCAGGCAGATTAGCCATGGCGGGATGCAGGTCGAAACGGATTATCCATTGCAGCTCGACTCCCTCCACGATTTCCGCCTGACACTGGGCGAGCGATCGATAGTGATAAAAGGCCGCGTCGCGCACTCGCGCATCAGCGATGTTGACCAGGATGTGGTGACCTACCGGTCCGGGGTGGAGTTCATCGAGCCGTCAGAACGGCTGGCAGACGCAATCGGCGACTTTATCGCGTTGCTGCGGCAGGAACGACAGAACGTCTCACTCTCAGTGCCGTTGAGCTCTTGAGATAAAGGCCGGCGCCAGACGAGCCGGGTTAGGGTCGACGTTGGTTGGCCCGAGCGCCGCGACTTCCTCATCCTTTACATATGACAGCACCGGTATACCGGCCGTCTGCGGATCGAGCCGCAACATCGTGAGCAGCTGGAAGCAGGTGTCGTTCTCCAATTCCAGGCTCACCACGACGATGTCTGGCCGCAGCGCAGCAATCGTTGCGTAGGGCTCATCGTCCGAGTCAACAAACTCCACGTCATACGAGCGGCTGTCGAGCACCGGCTCGACGACGGCAAGGGCTTCTGCGCCACCACCGACGAAGACGGCGAGTTGCCGGTGAGCGTCACGCGTGTGGGGGGTCGGCGTCATATCAGTCACCAACGACAATTCAAGAAACGAGCCATCAATGCTCGAGTTCTGCAGCAGTGATTGCGCGAAAGCAGAAAAGCAAACATTCGTTTGTGTCCTCCCAAGTAAAATCTGAGCATGTCAAAGCCCACCGTGCCGATGTACGACAATTACATTGGCGGCCGCTGGATGCGCGCCGCATCCGGCAACACCTCCGAAAATCGAAACCCTGCGAATTCGGACGAAGTTATCGGGAATTTCCCCGACTCCTCGGCTGATGATGCGCTGGCGGCCATTGCCGCCGCGCGGAGCGCATACGACAGCTGGCGGCTGGTCCCAGCACCCAAGCGCGCCGAAATTCTGTTCAAGGTTGCGCAGATCATCACTGAGCGCAAGGAACAGTTTGCCCGCGACATGACGCGCGAGATGGGCAAGGTGCTCGACGAGACCAGGGGGGATGTGCAGGAAGCGATCGACATGACGTACTTCCTGGCCGCCGAGGGCCGCCGGATGTATGGGCAGACCACGCCCTCCGAACTCCCTGACAAATGGGCGATGTCAATGCGCCAGTCGATGGGCGTCTGCTCGATTATTACGCCTTGGAATTTTCCGATGGCGATCCCATCCTGGAAGATCATCCCCGCGCTGGTGTGCGGCAACACCGTCGTCTTCAAGCCATCGGAATTGACGCCGCTCTCGGCGCTGAATTTCGTGCGGGTGCTGGAAGAGGCCGGTGTGCCTCCTGGCGTGGTCAACATGGTCACTGGCGGGCCCATCATTGGTGAGCTCTTCACCACCCACCGGGACATCTCCGTCGTATCGTTTACCGGCTCCACGGCGGTTGGTCGTCTCGTCAATCAGAACGCCGCGCCGCACTTCAAGAAAGTCCATCTCGAGATGGGCGGCAAGAACTGCATCATGATCATGGAGGACGCAAATCTCGACCTTGCCCTCGAAGGGTGTCTGTGGGGCGGGTTTGGCACCAGTGGCCAGCGCTGCACCGCGGCGAGTCGCGTCATCGTGCATGAGCGCGTGCATGACAAATTCGTCGAGCAATTTGTCGCTCGCGCGAAGGCGCTGCGGGTCGGCGACGGCCTTGATGCCGGCAGCCAGGTCGGACCATCCATAAGCGAGAAGCAACTGGCCAAGGTCATGAGCTATGTCGAAATTGGCCAGAATGAAAACGCGCGCGTCGCGTGTGGCGGTCATCGTCTCACCGACGGCAACTACGCCAGGGGCCACTTTCACGAGCCAACGATCTTCGCGGACGTGACGCCGGAGATGCGTATTGCGAAAGAGGAGATTTTCGGCCCCGTGGTGTCGGTGTTGAAGTGCACGTCGCTGGACGACGCCATCGAGATCGGCAACAACGTCGATTACGGTCTCTCGGCGTCGCTTTACACGCAGGACATCAACCGCGCCTTCCGCGCCATGCGCGAAATGTATACCGGCATTTTCTACGTCAACGCGCCGACGATTGGCGCGGAAGTGCACCTGCCGTTTGGCGGCACCAAAGCCACCGGCAACGGGCATCGCGAAGCCGGCACCGCGGCGCTCGACGTGTTCTCGGAGTGGAAATCGATTTATGTCGACTTCAGCGGGAAATTGCAACGCGCGCAGATTGACAACAATCCGGTGGCCCTGACGCCCTGACCTCAACGGGGCCACACGCCGACGCGATCGACCGGACGATCACGAGCCACGATGATGCGGACGGTCCCCTGGAGGTGTCGGGCTCCCGATTGGTTTGAACGATCGTTTGATAAGATGGGTGGGTGTAGCGGCCCGCCGGACGAGATTTCCTCAGTTGCCACGTATGCGAATCGCAGTCATCCCGGGCGACGGGATCGGAAGAGACGTCACCGCCGAAGCGGTAAAGGTGTTGACGGCGGCGACGAACAAGTCGGGACGCGCGTTGGAACTCGTGCACCTGCCGTGGAGCGCCGACCATTTGATCGCCACCGGTGAAACGCTGCCGGCGGATGGATACCGGATGCTGCGCGACGACTTCGCTGCGGTGTTGGTTGGTGCCCTGGGTGATCCCCGCATTCCCGACAACCGTCACGCGCGCGACATCTTGTTGGGCACTCGCTTCGAACTGGATCTTTACGTCAACTACCGGCCGGTGCGGCTCATCGACGATCGCCTCTGCCCGCTGAAGGATCGTACGCGCAAAGAC
>JACCSI010000581.1 GCA_013813075.1 Acidobacteriota bacterium
GTGTTCGGCCTGCTCGGTCCCAACGGGGCGGGCAAGAGCACCACGCTGAAGCTCCTGATGGGGCTGATTTTTCCGACCAGCGGCGCGGCCCGCATCCTTGGCTGCCCGGTGGGCGATCGCGACGTCCGCCGCCGCTTCGGATTCCTCCCCGAAAATCCCACGTTTTACGACTATCTCACCGCCGAGGAACTGCTCAGTTATTTCGCCGGTCTATTCGGCCTCCGCGGCACGGTGCGCGCGTCGCGGATTGCGCAGGTGCTCGACGAGGTCGGCGTCGGCGCCGAACGTCGCCTGAAGATGCGGTCGTACTCGAAGGGAATGATTCAACGGGTGGGGGTCGCTCAGGCGTTGCTGAACGAGCCCGAGCTGGTGTTTTTTGACGAGCCGATGTCGGGGCTCGACCCGATTGGCCGGCGCGACCTGCGGCAATTGATCCTCGGCTTGCGCGATCGTGGCTGCACCATCGTGTTCAGTTCGCACATTCTTTCGGACGCTGAAGCGCTGTGCAGCCGGGTGGCAATCGTCGCGCAGGGCAAGCTGATAGCGTGCGGACGCCTGTCCGACATTGTCGCCTTCGAACCGCGAGGGTGGGAACTCGTGGTCGAACTCACGTCGGGCGAGGTGATCGAGCGTCTGCGCCCGACGCTGGTATCGGTCATACCGTTGTCCGCGGGCCGCTACGCCCTGGAGCTGCCGCAGGCGGCGGCTCCGGAGCGGCTGATGCAGGAGATTAACGCGGCGGGCGGCCGCGTCGTCTCGCTCAATCCGTTTCGCGAGACACTTGAGGACTACTTCGTCAAGGCCGTCGGCGGCACCGCGCCGCGCGATTACACGGGAGTCGCCCCGTGATGATCAGCTTGAAGACCAGCGCCAGGACCATCGCAGTCGTCGCCGCCGCCGTATTCAAGGAATCGGTGCGCGACCGCGTGCCGGTCAGCGTCGTCGCGTTTACGGTTCTGTTGATGGCCATGTCCTACCTCATCGCCCAGCTGACCGCGGGGCAGGACCTCAAGATCATCAAGGATCTCGGTCTTGCGGCCCTGTCCATTTTCGGGCTCATGATTACCGTCTTCATCGGTATTTCACTCGTGTCGAAAGAGGTCGAGCGGCGAAGTATTTACGCGCTGCTCAGCAAGCCCGTCACACGCGAAGAATTTCTCATCGGCAAATATCTCGGGTTGGTGACGACCCTTGCCGTCAACCTTGGCGCGATGACGCTCGCTTTCTATGGAGTGCTGTTCTACATCGATCAGTCGGCGAGCGAGGCGATGCGCGCCGCGTGGCCAGCGCCGGCCACCGATCCGCGCTTGCTGACCGCCATTGTCCTGATCTTCGCGGAGCTGATGCTGATCACGGCCGTCGCGCTGTTTTTTTCCACATTCTCCAGTCCGTTGCTGGCGGCGGCCCTGACTCTAGCGTTATGGGTCGCCGGACACTTCAACGCCGACCTGCGTCAGTTTGAAACCGTGGTGGACGCGCAGCCGCTCGTCTATCTCACCCGGGCGGTGTATTACCTGCTGCCGAACCTCGCGCCATTCAATGTGAAGGCCGAGGTGGTCCACGGCATTGCGGTCGAACGCTCGCACGTCTTGCTCACGCTCTCGTATGCGGGGGTATACATATCCGCACTTTTGCTGATGGCCGTGGCGGTTTTTCGCCGCCGGGATTTCAAGTAGCGATGGCGGCCGCCGTCCACGCGCATCCTTCGAATCGATTCCTGCTGTTAAGCGTCGCAGCGCTCATGTCCGTGTCGATTTGGCTGCAGGTGACGCGCGATCGGGGCTGGCTGGCCTACGAGTCCGCCACCCCTCTGCTCTGGGTACCCTCGGCCGCGGTGCTGCAGCGCGCGTCGCTTGGCTTCGACAACCTCGTGGCTGATATCTACTGGATGCGTGCGGTGGTCTACTACGGGGGGCGGCGCCTCGAATCGCGCGCAGACAGGAATTACAACCTGCTGTATCCACTGCTCGACGTCGTGACCCGGCTCGATCCGAGGTTCAAGACGGCATTCCGGTTCGGCGCAATATTTCTGACCGAGGCATATCCCGCCGGCCCCGGGCGACCGGACCAAGCGATTGCGCTCCTCGAACGCGGCCTCGCGGACAACCCGACGGCGTGGGAGTACGCACACGACATCGGCTTTGTCTATTACTGGTGGCTCGAGGATTACACCGCCGCCGCGAAGTGGTTCGCGCGTGCGTCCACGATGACTGGAGCGCCTGGCTGGCTGAAGCTGCTCGCGGCAACAACCCTTGCCGAAGGCGGAGACCGCGCCTCGTCACGGCTGTTGTGGCGGCACATTCTCGACAACGCCGAAGGCGAGTGGATGAAGAACTCGGCAACGTTGCGATTGCGTCAACTCGATGCCATGGATGCCCTCGACGAGCTCAACGCGATTGGGGCGCGCTACGCCGCGCGCGTTGGGCGGCCGGCCACGAGTTGGGACGAGCTCGTGCGCGGCGAGCGCTTGCGTGGCGTGCCGCTCGATCCGGGCGGGACACCGTTCGAGCTCGACCCGGCAACCGGACGCATCGACCTTTCGCGGCGCTCGTCGCTGTGGCCGCTGCCGACAGGAC
>JACCSI010000584.1 GCA_013813075.1 Acidobacteriota bacterium
CCCAGTGACTTGCCGGTGACGATGATGTCGGCCGCCAGCCCGTAGTGCTCCAGCGCAAACAGTTTTCCCGTGCGCGCGAAACCGCACTGCACTTCGTCGGCAATCATCACGATGCCGTGCTGATCGCAGAGCTCGCGAATGCGGCGCAGGAAGCGCGGCGGCACCGGAATGAACCCGCCCTCTCCCTGCACTGGCTCGATCACAATCGCGGCGACGTCCGCCGGGTCGATCTGAGCGGTGAAAGCATGGTCCAACTGCTGAATGCCCCAGCTGACGCACTGCTCGCCGGTCATTCCATCCGGTGCGCGGTAGACGTTGGGCAGCGCCAGTCTGATGATCTCGGGCGCAAATGGCCCCATCCCTTTCTTGAACAGGCTGTACTTGCTCGTGAGACTGAGCGCCAGCAGCGTGCGGCCGTGATACCCGCCCTCGAAGCAGATCACCGCCGGTCGTCTGGTGTAAGCGCGCGCCGCCTTGACGGCGTTCTCTACCGCTTCGGCGCCGCTATTGGACAACAGGGTCTTCTTGGCAAACGACCCTGGCGTGACCTCGTTGAGGAGTTCGCACAAGCGCACGTACGACTCCTACGTCCCGACGAGCGAGCACATGTGCACCAGCTTCTGCGCTTCCTCGTGCATTGCCTGAAGTACGGGCGCAGGGCAGTGCCCCACGGCGAGCGCGCCGATGCCCCCCACGAAATCGATGAACGTATTGCCGTCGACATCGTGTACGAGCGCCCCCTCGGCGCGTTCGACGACGACGTCGGTGGCCTTCCCCAGACCGTTCGGGACCGCGGACATCCGTCGTGCCAGTAACGCCTTGCTGCGCGGGCCGGGCACGTCGGTCCTGAGTTGAATCGAAGACATTGCTGACTCCTTGGTTGGGCTCACGTGTGCGGGTGGACGAACCGCGCCCTCCACGTCCTTTGCGGCGTCGAGCGTGATGAGCACACTGTAGTTGTCACACACCGGGTCGATCAGGTAGTCCCTGAGCAATCCGCGGAACTTGAATCCGACCCGCTGCTGCATCGAGAGTGTCGGGTCGTTGATGCGACCCGCCACCAGGCCCTCGTAATAGGCCTCGGCGCTCATCCGGCCTCGGACGGCGCCGTAGCCGCTCATCATCCCCGCCGTAACCTGCCCCTCGAGCCCTAACGTCCAGACCACTTCCTGGCGTGCCGCGTACATCGCAAGCGCCAGGCCGCGCCCGCGGTAGTCCGGATGCACGCCAATGTCGGCACCGTAAAGCCAGTCGCCGGCCGGCCGATGCGAGGTCAGCCAGCCGCCCTGGATGATGTCGGCAAACGTGTGGGAGCGATCGTCGACATCGAAATGCAAGCGGATGGTTGCGGTCGCGGCCACCACGCGGTCGCCGTCGAGCCCGACAAACTGACCCTCGGGAAACAACTCGAGGTGCTTCAGATAGTGCGCCGCTTTGAACCGCTGGTTGTCGGCCAGCGTTGGGAAGACGACCCGCTGGAGCGCCTCCAGCTGGGTCGCATGTTCCGGCCGTGCTGAGGCGATGACAAGACCGCCGGCCAGCACGCGCCGATAGCTTGCGACGTTCATCGACAGCTCCCGAGAATCGTGATCACGCTGGCGTCTGTCGCACCGGCCGCGACCAGTACCAATAGAACGGCAGACCCACCGCCACCAGGCCGAGGCCCGCGATCGACGCGGTGGGTCGCTCCATCAGCGTGTTCCAGACCAGCGCGAACGAGCCTAGGACATATAGTGCCGGGATCACCGGATACCCGAGCGCCCGATATGGACGAGGCAGATCCGGACGTCGCGCCCGTAGAACGAAGATGCTGAGGCCGCCCAAGGTGCCGAACAATACCGACGCAAACGTCACGTAGGTGAACAGCGTCTCATAACTGCCCGTCAGCGTAAGGAACGCCGACCAAAGGCTCGTGAGGATGAGCGCGATGTGCGGTGTGCGATACACCGGGTGGACGCGGGCCGCGGGCGGGAAGAATCGGCCATCGGCGGCCATGGCGAAGCAGGTGCGCGACGCCGCTATCACGCCGGCGACGTTGCACCCGAACGTTGAGACAACCACGCTGCCGGCCACCAGCGCCGCACCAGCCGGACCGACGAGCGCGGTCACTGCCGCCTCCGCGACACGGGTGACCCCCGACATCTCTTCAAGGCTGAGCGTGTAAAAGTATGCGAGGTTCACGCCCACGTACAAAGCGGTGAGCGTCAGGGTGCCGTAGATCAGCGCACGCGGAACGTTGCGTGCGGCGTCCTTGATCTCGCCTGCCGAAAACGCGACGTAGTACCACCCCTCGTAGGTCCACATCACCGCGATCATGATGACGCCGAACGACGCCAGGGGGCGCAGCGCATCGAGCGGAACCACCGGCGTCAGCACCGGCGCGACGCGCAAATAGGCAATCGCCAGCAGCGGGATCGCGACCAGGGCGCCCACCTTCGCTACGGTGACGATGGTGTTCGTCAGGTTGCCTCGACGCACGCCGACATAGTTAATCGCGGTGATTACGGCGATCGAACCGGCCGCGACCAACTGTCCCGCACTGATGCTCCACGGGCCCCACGGCATAGGGAAGGTCGCGAGGACATTGGCGGTGCCAAGTGATGGGAAGAAGTAGCTAAAGTACTCGGCGAATCCCACGGCCACCGTGGCGACACTGCCGGTGAGGATGACCAGCAGACACGCCCAGCCAAACAGGAACCCGCACACCGGTCCATACGCCTCGGACAGGAAGACATACAGCCCCCCCGATCGTGGGTACATCGATCCCATCTCGGCGTACGTCAGGCCGCCCGCCATCGCGAGCAGGCCACCCGCGGCCCAGGCCGTCAGGACGAGAGTCGTGGAGGGCAGTTCCTGGACCATATTTCCGGTCGTCAGGAAAATGCCGGAGCCGATGACGTTGCCGATGACCAGCAGCGTCGCGCCCCAGAGACCGATGGCGCGAATCAGCTGCGCCTCCGCGGCAGGCGCCGAACGAGTAGGCGTAGAGGTCACCGTGGTCATGTGCCGCGCGAGTATACTGCCGCGGTGAAACGGAGGGCAGTCATCATTGTGGCGCTCGCGCTGATGACTTCGGCCTGCGGCACGTCGTCGCCACAGCCGCCAGCCGCGACCGAAGGCGCGGTCGCGGACTTGCTCATCATGAACGGCCGCCCCTACCTCGGCGAGGGTCTGGGCACTGGCACCCAGGCCGTCGCGCTCTCGGGCAACACCATCCTCCGGGTCGGTACGGACGCGGAGCTTGCAGCGCTGCGTGGACCACGGACGCAGGTCATCGATGCCCGGGGAGGTACCGTTGCGCCCGGATTCAACGACTCGCATGTGCATTTCGTTGATGGAGGGCTGGCACTCGGCGACGTCGATCTCGCAGGCCTGACGACTTTGCTACAGGTGCAGGACAGGATCCGGGCGTTTGCCGCGGCTAACCCTGCCAACGCG
>JACCSI010000595.1 GCA_013813075.1 Acidobacteriota bacterium
GCTCCTGCCACTGGACATCAGTCTCGGCGTCGTGTGGACGGGCCGGACGCCTTTGCCGTGGAATGCCACGGCTGGACGCGATTTGAATGTCGACGGGTTCAACACGGATCTCGTGCCTGGCACCACCCGCAACGCCGGCAGCCGCAGCCTTGATCTCGGCGCCGTGAATGCCTGGCGTGCACTTAACGGTCGTGCGCCGATTCCCGAGGGTCAGCTCGAGTCGTCGCGCATTAACCTGCTGGACATGCGCCTCAGCAAGGCCATCCGGTTCGGGGCCAACACCAAAGTTGATCTGGTGGCGCAGTTGTTTAACGTATTGAACACCCGGAATCTGCAGGCCCAGTATGGCGGGGGCCGCGTCACGAATGCGCTGTCCGACGCGTTTGGACGCATTCTGACCGCACGCGCGGGGCGCCAGGCCGAACTGGCCGCGCGTCTGAGCTGGTAGGAGATCATCATGACGCTCATCGATATCCGTCGCACCGTGGTCGCCCTGCTGGGCATCGCGGCCGTGGCCGCGCCTGCCCTTGCGCAACGTCCGGGCCTGCAGGTATCGGACATTTACGGCCTCCGGGCCGTGGGGGACGTGCAGATCGCGCACGACGGCCGCACGGTGGTGTATGCCGTCCTGAACAGCGACCGTCCGGGCCGGCCCTACTCGCAGGTATGGCTGCTCGACGTCGCGAGCGGCCACAGCCGCCGCCTTGGAGGGGACGATGACACGGCGACCGAACCGCACTTCTCGCCCGATGGGCGACGGCTCGCCTTCTTCGGACGAATCGACGCCGGCTCCGGACTGATCGTCGCCAACGCGGACGGCTCGGGTCCGCAGCTCATCGCCCCGGTCACCGGCACCAACCATCCGCTGCCCTCGTCCGGCGATCGCCTGGCGTGGTCGCCCGATGGCCGGCAGCTCGCGTTCATCTCCGCGACGCCGGGGTCGGAAGCTGACGCCAATGGCGATCCGATGGTCATCACGCGGTATCTCTACAAACCCACCGCGTCAGAAGGAGAGACCCGGGCCAATGACAACCGCCGCCTCCACATCTTCGTCGCCGACGTCGGCTCCAAGCAGGTACGGCAGCTCACCGACGGTGTCTACTACGAGCACTCGATCGACTGGTCACGGAAAGGCGACGAGATTCTCTTCGTCTCGAATCGCGGATCCGACCCGGATCGTTTTTTCAACTACGACGTGTTTGCAGTGAACGCCTCGTCGGGCGTCATCCGCCGGCTGACCGACACGAAAAGCGCCGAATACTATCCCCGTTGGTCGCCCGATGGCCGACTGGTCGCATTCAGCGGGACCAAGCGCCCGCTCACCTCCTCGGAGACGACGATGGAGGACACGCATGTGTGGGTGATGGCGGCGGACGGGAGCGCACGGCGCGAGGTCGGCGGCGTCATCGACAACCGTCAGGGGGCTCCCGAGTGGTCCGCCGATGGCCAGCACCTGTACGTCACGCTACAAGAGCGGGGGCACGTGCGCATGGTGCGGCTGCCTGAGGCGGGCGGCCCGCCTGAGCGTGTCGTGACCGAACGGGGCAGTGTCGGCAACTGGGCACTTGCCGACAACGGGACGCTGGTCTACGGCTTCACCTCACCGAAGGGTCCCACCGAGCTGTTCGTCCGGTCTGCGGCTGGTGAGGTCAAGGCCATGACCAGTCTCAATCAGGCGGTCCTGCGCGAGCGCACGATCGCCGACGTTGAATCGTTGACCTTTACGAGCTTCGACGGACTGGAGATCGAGGCGTTCCTCACCAAGCCGGTTGGCTTGGCTCAGGGACAGCGGGCGCCGCTGGTCACGATGATCCACGGCGGGCCGCACGGGCAGCAGGGCCCGGGCTTCAACCAGAAGGCGCAGGTGTACGCCGCGAACGGCTTCGCGTCCCTGATGGTGAACTACCGCGGTTCCACCGGTTACGGTCAGAAGCTTGCGGACGCGATCTTCCAGGACCAGAACGGCGGCGAGGCGCGCGACGTGCTTGCCGGCGTCGACGCCGCGCTGGCGCGCTACCCCTGGCTCGATTCAACGCGGCTGGGCGTGGAGGGTGGCAGCTACGGCGGTCAGCTCACCAACTGGCTGATCACGCAGACCGATCGGTTCAAGGCGGCAGTGCCCGCGGCGGGAATCGCCAATCTGGTGAGCTTCAACTACATGGCCTACTACCACGACTATCTGGCCGTCGAGTTTGGCGCCTTTCCGCACCAGGCGCTGAATCCGGTCGACGAGAAGCTGTGGCCCGCCGCGACCCGCCCGACCACGATCCTGGACGCGCTCTGGGAGCGGTCCCCGATTCGCTACGTGGCGCGAGCGAAGACGCCGACGCTGTTCCTCCACGGTGAGAACGACAACGACGTGCCGATCGCCGAGGCCGAGCAGTTCTTCATCGCGTTGAAGGATGTCGGCGTAGAGACCGTGCTGGTCCGCTATCCGCGAGAAGGCCACGGCATCCGCGAAGTCAAGCACGTGGACGACACCATCACGCGAAGCGTCGCCTGGTACAAGAAGCACTTCGGCGTCCAGAGCACGAATCGCGATCGGTAGCTGACTCACGACCGCCGCCCCGCTGCGCGCACGGTGCGGAGCCAGAGGCTGACGTGCGAAGCCCTGGCGGCACGTGGCAGTTGCAGGGCCGCGTCATCGTCAAGCAGCAGGATTGCCGCCGGTTGCAACGCGGATCCATCACGGCGCTCGTCGCGCGCTCGCTCGCTGGTCACGTTTTCTGATAGCATCGCGCCTTGAACGTCAAGGTCATCACCCGATTACGGGAGGCGTGTATGCGTAGTTCGCCGCGTTGGCAGTATCGATTGCTCGTGCTCCTCTTCCTCGTCGCCGGCGCCGCTGCGCCGGCGTTGGCGCAGAACCCGACGTTCGCGCTCGAAGGGGTCATCACGGATGCGCAGCAGGCCGTACTGCCTGGCGCGACCGTCGCCGTCAAGAATGTCTCCACCGGCCTGTCGCGCATTGTCACGACCGATGAAAGCGGACGCTTCGTCGTGCGGGCCCTACCGCCTGAAGGCGTGTATCACGTGCAGGTGGAGATTGCCGGATTTGCGACCGAGCTGCGCGAGGGCCTCAGATTCAACGCCGGTCAGAACGGGGTGCTCAATTTCACGCTCAAGCTCTCCAGCGTGAATGAGACGATTACCGTCGCGGGCGAAACGCCGATCGTGCAGACGACATCCGCGGAAGTCTCCAGCACGATCGATCAGACGGCCTTCGAAAACCTTCCCGTGAAGGAGCGCAACTATTTCCGCCTACTGACGCTCGATTCCAACGTCGTCGCAACGGGAACCGGCTCGAACGCCGTCCACGTGGGCGGCGGCGAGGTCTGGAACTTCGGCACCTACGTCGATGGCACCAACAACCACTCCAAGTGGCTGACGCTGCAGCGCGCGCCGCAGCTTGGCTCGAGCGGCTTCGCGATCGAGACGGTCAAGGAAGTGCAGCTCATCACCAACCAGTTCTCGGCCGAGTTCGGCGGTCACTCC
>JACCSI010000606.1 GCA_013813075.1 Acidobacteriota bacterium
GCGGCACCTATCAGCTTCGCTACGAGATTGCCGGGTTCGACCCCGTTGTCCGCCAAGGGCTGGAGTTGAACGCAGGGTTTGCGGCGCGAATCAACGTGGCGCTCAAAGTCGGCAGTCTGAACGAAACGGTCACGGTGAGCGGCGCCAGTCCGGTCGTCGATCTCTCCTCGACGGGTGGAGGTCAGAATGTCTCTACCGATCTCATCTCCTTCGCGCTGCCCGGACTGAAGCAGATGGCGGACATCGTGCAGATGTCTCCGGGTCTGACGGCCACCGACGGCTTCAAGCCAGGAGCGATCGGCCTCAACGCCCGCATTCGCTTCAACACCTACGGCATCAACAGCGGCAACACGAACGTGACGGTTATGGTGGACGGGTTCAAAATCATCGCGAACTCCGTGCCCGACTTGGCGAACACGGAAGAAGTCGACGTGAAGACCTACGGCAATGGCGCCGAGGTCAAAGAAGCCGGCGCCTTGATCAACATGGTCACCAAATCCGGCGGCAACGAGTTTCACGGACGTTACAGCGAAGCCTACATGCGCCAGCCGGGTGGCAATATCACACCGGATCTCGAGGCTCGCGGTCTGAGAGTCGGAACCTCGCTCCAGTACTTCAACGACGCCAGCGGGGATCTCGGCGGACGCATCGTCCGCGACAAGGTCTGGTTTTACGGATCGTTCCGCGATCGCCGCAACCAGACGACCCGCCCGGGTCTGGTGCTCGACCCTGGCCCTGACGGTGTGTATCTCACCGGCGATGAACCGGCGGCGTTTCCAAAGTCGACGCTGATTAATCCCACCATCAAGGGTCAGTACCAGGTGACTCGTAAGTACCAGTTCGTCGCCGACTACGCACGCGAGGTGACCAACAGCGACGCCGATTCGCAGAACACCCCGTTCGGGGCGCAGCCGACGGCCTCGCCGGACTTCTCGCATCTCGCGTTTGAAGCGACGCAGGTGTTCAAGTGGGTGCCGACGCGATGGAAGGCGGAGCTGAAGGGCACGCCCACCGACCGGTTGTTTTTTGACCAGCAGTTCGGCCGCTCCACCTACCTGTTGAACTACTCGCAACAGCCCTCGTGCGGCACGACGCCGGGCACCTACAACCGGAACACCCTGTTGATCACCGGCTGCGGCATCCAGCGCGAGAGCGACTTCACGATGTGGGTTGCGGATGGCAGCGCGACCTACGTGCCGACGAGTTTTTTGGGCGGCAATCACGAGTTCAAGCTCGGATATCAGATCTCGCGGCGCGACATCACCGGCAACGCGCAGCTGACCGGCAGCGGCAATTATCACTTGATGTACGACACGGTCAACGGCATCCCGAACCAGCCGATACAGCTCGAGACCACGAATGCACCTGTCGAACCCGACAACTGGGACAACGTCTACTCGGCGTACTTCTCGGACCAGTGGCGGGTCGGTCAGCGCCTCACGTTCAACCTCGGCGTCCGTTACGACTTCCAGAAGTCCTATGTGCCGGAGCAGACGAGGCCCGCCGGGCCGTTTGCGGCGGCGGCGACGTTTCCGCGCGTTGACGTCGGTACCTGGGGGAGGTTTGGACCCCGCGCCGCACTCGCCTGGGACGTCACGGGCAGCAGCAAAACGGTGATGAAGGCCACCTACGGCAAGTTCAACTCCGAGGCGTCAATTGCGGCGAATTACAACCAGTACACGACATTTCAGACCGTGTATCGCTGGACCGACCCCAATGGCAATGGCCGCTACGATCCGGGCGAAGTCGATCTCGACACCAACGGAGCGGACTTCGTCAGCACCTCCAGTGCCGCCAACAACAAGATCAACGGAGATCTGGCGCTGTCGCACGTCAACGAAGCGACCGCGTCACTCGAACACGAGCTGGCGCCGAACCTGGCGGTCCGCGGCCTCTGGGTGCTGAAGCAGGTCGGCAGCGACTACAACACCATCAACGTGCTGCGGCCATACAGCGCGTTCAACATCCCCATCACCCGCCGCGACCCTGGTCCCGACGGCGTGCTGAACAGCGCCGATGACGGCGCGCCGGTGACGATCTACGACTACGACCCTGCGTTCCGTGGCAGCAACTTCGTCGGCAACCAGGAGGTCAACCGGCCGGAGGGGCGCACCGATTACTACAACTCGTACGAGGCGTCGATGACCAGGCGCATGACGCAGCGCTGGTCGATGTTGGCGGCGTACACGGCAACGAAGTATCACCGCTGGATCGTCGGCATCCCGCAGAGCCCGAACGACGAGCACTTCGACCTGGACGATCAGTGGCGCTGGGCGTTCAAGCTCAATGGCAACTACAATCTGCCGTACGATATTTCGCTCGGCGGCATCATCGAGGTGCGCAACGGCGTCATCGGCCAGCGCACGTATGTGTTCCGTGCGACCGACGCCAGCGGCCCAGCACTGCGTCAGCTCGCGTCGGCAAACATCAGAATGGAGCCGTTCGGCTCGCAGCGCGAGGGCCGACAGACCACCTTCAACGCGCGCGTGTCGCGGATGTTCGGCCTGCCCAAGGGTCGGGTGAATCTCAGCTTCGACGTCCTGAACGTGTTGAATACCAATGCCATCACGGCAGTGACCTATGTGTCGGGACCGAGCTTTGGACGAGTGACCGACATTCTGCCGCCGCGCACCGTACGCTTTGGCGTGATTTACGACTTCTGATTGCCGGAAAAGCCTGGGCGCTTTCGCACCGAGGCGGCGTTCGCGACGTGGATGACAGCCAATCACGCCCGCGAGACCGAGGTCTGGCTGAAGATTCACAAGAAAGGTTCCGGCCTGCCGACGGTGACCAATGCGCAGGCGCTCGACGTGGCCTTGTGCTGGGGATGGATCGACGGCATCCGCAAAGCGTTCGACGAACGGTCGTTTCTGCAGCGGTATACGCCGCGGCGGGCGCGCAGCGTCTGGAGCCAGATCAATCGCGACAATATCGCGCGTCTCACGGCGGCCGGTCGCATGACACCGCACGGGCAGCGGCAGGTGGATGCCGCCAAGGCGGACGGCTGCTGGGGAGG
>JACCSI010000623.1 GCA_013813075.1 Acidobacteriota bacterium
ATTAGGTCAAACCACCATTCGTGATCACATCGAGGGCCGCTCTTGCAGCCCTTGGCTTTGCATATCTTTCTCACACCCATCGGCTACCCTCCCTAGGGACAGGTATCGGATGGGTTTTGACGGAGTCCGCAATTTCGCCAAGATGAGATCGTCCGACAACTCAGAGCGGTTCCCCGTGGACGAGGACGAGTCGGCAGCGGCGAGATTACCTAAAACAACTCCAGCCGGCGCTCTCTTCGCGGATGGCTCTAACGAATTCCACGCGGCGATTACACGAGCGCCGCTGCGCTTTTCCAACGAGTCCCAGAGGTTGCGCGACTCTGGCTCCTCCGCCGAGAGCACCCACTTGACGGCGACCCCGATCGCCTGTGCTTCGGGCGCGGCGTGCTTCTCGGCGTCCACAATGATCCGGTAGTATTCCGCGTCCTTCCATGCGGTCTTGGCGAGCGCACCGACGAGACTGGTCACGAGCAGGGAAGAAAGCTCTCGAACACCATACTGAAAACTGAGTTGTAATCCATGAGTGTCTGGTTTTGCACACTGTGCAACTGGTTAATCGCTGTTTACTGAACACACTGAGCGAGTAGTAAGCGGCCAACGCGATACTTGATCGCGAGCGTGGCATTGGCCTCCGTACGGAACGTGTGCGCTTCGACGGACTCGTCCGCGTTGGCATGCACGAGTGTGACGTCAGCGGCGCATCCCATCAGATTGCGAATCGTCGCAGGACCTTTGCCGCCATGTACCGTGGCCACGACGCGTTGACCATCCTTGCTGTACGCCTGATCGATGCGTGCAGGTCCGACGCTGACGCCGGGGTCGCCGTAGTAGCCCGTGGTGGATTTGAACTTCGCATCGCCACGTCCGCCGTGGGTGATGCTGTACGACATGACGTCTGGTGCAAACTTCTCCAGGACGTCGCGCATGCGGGGCACCGCGGCAAATCCCTTATGCGTCTCAATGCGGCCGTTCCAGAACACGCCGTACTGCGACATGTAGACCCAGACTTGACGACTCATTAGCGACTGGACTGCGAGTAGCGCCAGCTCCTCGACGTTCTCGGTATGCCCGACCGTGACGCCGAAGCCGGGAAACTCGTTCGGGCCGGTGGGTTCGCCCTGCCAGCCGAGACGACGGTCGCCAAAGGCCTCGGCCTCGTAGCCCAGCGAGAAGATGTGACGCAGCTTGTCCGTGGGTTCGCCGTCGCGGTATCCGTGGACGTAGAACACCGAAAAGCCCTTCGTGAAAGCCTTCAGGTCCTCGACCTTTTCAGTGCAGCCAGCGGGACAGGACGACGCGGTGATGGCGCCGCGCCTGGCTCCTGGCCCCACGATCCGCAGCAAGCCCTCAGCACCGAAGCTGCCATTCTGGAAGTCCTCGTTGTTGCCCTCGAACAGCGCCATCACGTCCCAGCCGATGTCGTCGTAAATTGCCGCTACGCGTTCAGCGTGCCCGACGACTTCGTTCAGGCTGCGACCGTTCAGGTCGCCGCGCGTGTGATGCGCCGTGAGTCCGATCGCTTGCAGCGTCTTCACGAACTCGCGCAGTCGGGTGTAGTAGTGGAGAGTGGCGGGGATGCGCTGGCCGCTCTTGTTCATGAACGCCCAGGGCATCACTTCCTTATTCAGCCAGGCACCGTCGTAGCCGAGCGTGTCCCAGAATCGAATACCGTCATACCCAGCCGCCTTGATGGCGACGAGCTGCGCCTCGACTTCCATCGGCCGACGCACATAGGCGCTGAATGCCTCACCGAAATGCGCGAGCACTGGGAGCTGGCAGTCCCCGGTCTCGTCTTGGAAACAGCGCTGGTCCTTCGAGACAGAGAGCCGGCCAGTCCATTGTGCGGTGCGTTTCATAGTCTGTTTCGTGCGCGTCAAATGCACCCGATGCGTTTTTGGCGGCAAATCAATCTCTTTCGTGTCGAATCCTTCAGCGCTGACCACGACTAGCACCTGGCCTGGCACGGCCATGTGCGAGAAACCGTTACCGTCGCTGATGCGTGAGTCGTGCGTCGGAGTGACGACTTCGGCGCCAACAATGGCTTTGCCAGCGCCATCCAGCATAGACACGACGAGGTCCTGATAGGGAATCGCGAGGACTGGTTCATCAGGCGCCTTGATCGTCGGTGGGACTTGGAACGGGCCGCACGCGGCGAGGATGGCGATGATGAGCGCGAGGGTTAAGCGGTGATAGGGGCGCATAAACTTCCTTTTCTGGCACGATGACTTCTCTGACGACAACAACCAGGCTATCGAAAGATGGTGCGATCGTCAGCACGTTTGGCTCGTGACCAACTGCCACGCGCCGCTCGGATGGTGGGCACCGTGGCGCAACGCCTTCGACCGTCGTCGCGGAACCCGAGCATGCGCGCCTTCACGCGGAGATAAAGCCTCGGGCCTGGCTCGAGAGGCATGCGGAGCGCGCAGGAGGCGCATCGGCGGCAGGTACATTTCCGGGGTATCAGGCGCCCGGCTGGGGCCGCTATGGCTTGAGGAAGTCGACTGACAAACGACTGACAAACGACTGACAAACGGAAGCAGACTTGGGTTGCCTCGGGTGGTGTGGCCGCCCAAGAAAAGGCGGAAAACACTGGGGCAGTGGTGTCGGGCTGCCCCAGGTTGAATGGTTGCGTCGGCCTCCGGAGCCGAAGGCCGCAGGTTCGAATCCTGCCGGGCGCGCCACTTTCCGCACACGAGGACGCTCAGCACATCGTTCTCGTTCGATTCGCGACGAGCAGGATTCGGGAGCAGTCGGCCCTCAGGCTCACACCGCGAGGTCCTCAGTCAAAAAAAGTTCGACTATCGGTGCGATCGGCCGACGGCAGGCGTAC
>JACCSI010000639.1 GCA_013813075.1 Acidobacteriota bacterium
ATTACTTTGCGAACTACGGCCCCACCGGCGCCCGTCACCTGCTGAACATGTCGGCGCTGATTGATTTCCCGGGAAACATTCAGCTTGGCATCATCTCGGCGATCTCGAGCCGCCCGCCGGTGATGCCGACGATCGCCAACGTCGACCTCGACGGCGACGGGACGACCACGACGCCGATCCCTGGCGTCAATTACAACTGCTTCAATCGAGCGTGTGGCGAAGAGGATCTGGCGGCAGCCGTGGCGGGGTTCAATCAGCAGTACGCCAACGGGCGTGATGCGCGCAATCAGGTAATTTCACAGGTCACGTTGCCGGCCGACTACGACTTTGGCGACAACTTCAGCTCGCAGGATATCCGCGTGACGAAGACGTTCGGTCTGCGCGGCAGCAGCAAGGTGGCAGTCTTCGTCGAGGTCTTCAACGTCTTCAACGTGGCCAACCTTGGCGGCTATAGCTTCAACCTCAGTAATACCTCGACGTTCGGGCAGCCCACCAACCGCGCCTCGCAGGTGTTCGGCTCCGGTGGGCCGCGGGCATTTCAGCTGGGGGGACGCTTTACGTTCTAGGTTGCTCGCGCCCGCTCGCTGTGGACGCGAGCGGGCATACCTTCCGGCCCCGGTGTGCGTGACCTTGGTGTTGTGCGCGTGGCTCCGTGCTAGCCGATGAACGTCCGCGCTGCGACGATCTCCGCGCGTTCCGTATCAGCATCCTTGGCAATCTCCAGCAGCTGCTTGTAGTAGCTGCGTGCCTTGACCTTGTCGCCGGCACCTTCGGCGGCGCGCGCCGCCCCGTAGGCGCCGCGGAAGCGGTTCGGCTCCTTCTTCATCGTCGCCTCGAAGGCCGCCAGGGCGTCCTGGGGGCGCCCGGCGTCGAGCAGCATGAACCCTAACAGCTCGCGCGCCGGGGCGATCGGTCCTGGTGAGACGGCAGACTTGTCGGTCGCATCTTCAGCATCGGCCGCCGCGTTGAGTTGCACGATACCCTCGTCCTTGGCCCCCTGCGCAAAGGTTTGCCACGCGGTCGCGACTCGCCGCTGAATATCGACCTGTTCAGTCCAGTAGACATCCTGCATTGACTTCAGTTTGTCGCGCAGTGCGGCAAGCTGCTCGATGTCGGCTGCGGCCGCGGCCGGATTGCCGCTGCGTGCGGCGCCGAGTGCGCGGGCGAAATGCGTGATCGCCTGGGTGTAGGGCGTGTTGGCGGGCCGCGCGACAAGCGCGGCGGCTTCCGCCCATGCGCCGCGCTCGAGCGCGTAACGCGCAGGAATCGCCGCAATCGAATACGCTCCTGCGCCCGCTGCGCCCGCGGCCACTCCCTCCGCGCCGCCGACGACAGACAGGGCGTGATCGAGCACGGCCTTCGCTGCCTGGTCCTGCGCAGTCTGCAGGTAGGCATAGGCCTGGTAATCGAGCGCATGCAGCTCTTCGCCGGCGCCATTGCTCTTGCGTGCGGCTTCGGCCGATCGACGGTTGGTCTCGATCGATTCTGTCCACGATCCCACCCGCGTGAAAGTGTGCGAGGGCATGTGCAACGCATGCGGAATCGCCGGCGCCAGCGACGCGTACTTGCGGGCGGCGACGAGCGCCCTGGCAGCGAGCGGCGGCGCATCGTACGCATGAATGATGTAGTGCGCGACCCCAGGATGCTCGGGCATCGTCACGAAGAGCGGCTCGAGAATCGCTCCGGCCTGCATCTGCTTCGCGTACGTCTTGTCGGTCGCCGGCGCTGTCTGATTGATCGCGAGCGCGTAGAACAGCCTGGCCTCGACGTCGGCGCCATGGTCCCGCGTCAATTGCGCCATCGCGGCCTCGTAGGCCGCAATGCGCGCCGCGTGCGTAGCGGCCGCGGTATCAACCGCGAGCTGTGCGACCGCGTCAATAAAGGCGCGCTCGCGTGGGGAAGGGGACCCGGTCGCCTTCGCGCGTTCGATGGCGAGGCGCATCACTTCGACCGTTTTGGCGTTCTTGATGCCGGCAAAAGGATTGCCCCAGGTGCTGAGCGCGATGCCCCAGTGCGCCATCGCGCACCCCGGATCTTTCTTCAGAATGTCCTCGAACGCCGCAATCGCCTGCGGGAACCAGAACGAGTGCAGCAGCGCAACGCCTTTGTTGAAGTCGGCGCGCACCGCCCCCGTACAGGAGGTTTCGAACTGGACATGTGCGGCGCCGATCTGATCGGAGGCCATCGCGGCATGGTCCTCGTGTTGCGCATGGGCGATGCCCGGGGTGAGGAACGCACACGACACGACGAGCATTAGCAGACGATTCATAGTTGGTCTCCCGAAGGTTGAGGCAATCGCTTCACGTGCCCATCGCCGAGGGACCGGCAGCGTCCCGGAGCGTGGCTCTATTCTCTACTGCTCGGTGTCTTCTCAGCCTCGCTTGTTGGCGATATCCGACCGGTGAATGCGTATTTGTCCGTTGGGTCGTTCCTGGCGCCCACTCACCGGCCAGTCAGGCCAACTCCCGGAACTGATGCACAGGTGGTGGTAACCAGCCTAAAATACGCGGTTACGAGTAGTTACCGGGGACCGGCTCTGGCAGCGCCAGAGCCACCCGAGGGAGATAAACGAGATGCACGCGCCCATCAAGTACGCGGAGAAGGCCCTGGCGATTGCCGCAGAAGGCGCCTGGCAGGTGTTTTCACGCGTCAACAAGGTCAGCCAGAACCCCTCCTTCATTCCGCGGTGGTCGGAGAAGCCGCTGCTGAAGTCGTATCAGAAAACGAAACCCCCGCTCGGCTGGCCCCGCGAGACCGACTCGCTGTGCCCGACCTGCGTGCGCGAGGCGCGCCAGGCGATTCTGGACGGCACCAAGCCGCTCGAATCGCTCCTCAACGAGAAGGTCGGTGAGATCAAGGCGACGATTCTGGAGAAGGACGGAAAGATTGTCATGGTCAAGGATTGCCCGGTCCACGGGCACTTCGAAGACACTATGGCCATCGACACCGCGTTCTTCAAGCACCTCGAAGAGGTCTTTCCGGGTCGCGACATTCAGGCGCACAACGACGAGAAGTTGCACAACCATGGCAGCAGCACCGTGAAGTACGGGCGCGGCTCGGTCCTCACGGTCGACCTCACCAATCGCTGCAACATGATGTGCGACCCGTGCTTCATGGATGCGAATCAGGTCGGCTTCGTCCACGAGCTGAGCTGGGAAGACATCAAGACGGTCCTCGACAACGCCATCACCATTAAACCGCGGCGTCAGATGTCGGTGCAGTTCTCCGGCGGTGAGCCGACATTGTCGCCCTACTTCCTGGACGCTGTCCGCTACGCGCGCAAGGTCGGCTACAACTCGGTGCAGGCGGCGACCAACGGCATCGAATTCGCCAAGAGCCTCGACTTTGCGAAGGCGGCTGCTGAGGCCGGCTTGCGCTACGCGTATCTGCAGTTCGACGGCATCGGTAACGCCGCCAATTCGCACCGCCGCGTCGGCAACCTCTTCGATGTCAAACTGCGGGCGATCGAAAATCTCCACGCCGCCGGCGTGGACATTGTGCCCGTCATTACCATCGTCAACGGCGTCAACAACGAGCAGGTCGGACGCGTGGTCGAGTTCGCCCTCGACAACCCGAAGAAGATCAGCCTGCTGTCGTTCCAGCCGGTGTCGTTTACGGGGCGGGACGAGGAAGTGACCCCGGAGCGCCGGGCGGCGCAGCGCTACACGCTGTCGCATCTCGCGCACGACGTGAAGAACCAGGTCGGCATTGGTGAGCCGGTGCGCGACTGGTTCCCGATTTCGTTCATGTCGACGTTTACCGACTGGGCCGATCTGGTGCACGGCCCCGATCGGGAATGGGGTCAGCTCACCTGCGGCTGCCATCCGAATTGCGGCATCGGCATGGCCGTGATGATCGATAAGGAAACAAAAGAGTCCGTCCCTGTGACGGCGTTCCTCAAGGCCGACCAGCTGGCCAAGGACGTCGCCGACGTCAACGACGCCGCACGCGGCAAGTGGGGCTCGATCATCGGTATGAGCCTGGCCCTGATGCGCAACTACGATCCGTTTCAGGCGCCGACGCACTTCCGCATCAAGGATCTGATCAAGAAGTTTGACAAGACCTTTGGCGCGAGCGGGAAGGACTACGGCAAGGTCGACCCCAACCGGAAGATCAGCGACGTCGAAAGGCGCCGCGCCGACCGATGGAACTTCCTGTTCATTGCCGGTATGTGGTTCCAGGACCTGTTCAACTACGACTTCCGCCGTACGGAAATGTGCATCATCCCGTATGCGACGCAGCAGGGCGAGATTTCCTTCTGCGCCTACAACACCGGCATCGGCTGGCGCAACATCATCGAGAAGATGCACATGACGGCCACGCTCACCAAGTGGTACGACGAACACGGCCGTCACGAAATCTTCGCGGGTAACAAGTCGGTGCCGCTGAGCACGACCGAACACTCGCTGAAGCTCAATGCCCAGGCCGTGGCGGCGGGCGCCCAGACCGACCTCGATAAGCTCGGCATTGCCAAGAACGCCCGCGAAGAGCAGCTGGCCGCGCGCAAGGCCGCCAAGGAACCGACCCCCGAAGAGACGCGTCACCACACCGAGATGGAGAAGCTGTATCGCCAGCATGTGCTGAAGGAAGAAGCGCAGCCGGTGATTCAGATCCAGGGACTGGGCGGCAAGAAGAAGAGCATCCAACCCACGGTGAACTAACGGGGGCGCGAGGCTCGGGGCCCGCCTCACCGGCCGGCCAAGCCCGGTTGGCATCACGAGTACAACAGATGGACAAAGGGCGGGTTCCCAGGTGGTCCCGCCCCTTGTCTTTTCTTTGGGTCGAGCGCGCTGTCATGGCGCTTGCCAATGGTTCGGCTCACGGTCGCGCCCGCGCCGTGCGGTAATGTCGGCGTGGTGGTCCTGGGACTATTCTCTACTGATGCAGCCGCTGGACGGTATCCGTGTGGTGTCGATTGCCCTCAATGTCCCCGGACCGCTTGTCGCCGCAAAAGTCCGAGCGGCCGGTGGCCACGTGACAAAAGTGGAACCGCCAGGCGGGGATCCGCTCGAGGGCTTCTGCCCGGCGTGGTATCACGACCTGCACAGCGGCATCACGATCCGACGGATTGACTTGAAGAGCGACGCCGGGCAGGCGGAGATGCCAGCGATACTGGCCGACGCTGATCTCTTTCTTTCCAGCCAACGCCCTGCCGCACTCGCGCGCCTTCGTCTCGATGCCGCAAGTCTCCCTCCGCACTTACGCTCGTTGAACATCGTCGGCGAGATTGGGCATGCGGACATTGCCGGTCACGACCTCACCTACCTGGCGAAAGCCGGCCTGCTCGGACGCGAGGTGCCGCGCACGTTAATCGCTGACGTTCTGGGCGCTGAACACGCGTTCGCGGCGGCGCTGCTTCTGCTGCGCGAGCCCGAAGGCGCGCGCGCCGAGGTCGGACTGTACGACAGCCTCGCGCCCCTGGTTGCGCCGCTACAGTACGGCCTGACTGGGCCAGGCACCCTACTCGGAGGCGCGCTTCCGGCTTACGGGATTTATGAGACGCGAGAGGGGCGCATCGCCGTCGCCGCTCTCGAACCGCATTTTCAGAAACGCCTGTACGAAGAGTTGAAGGTGCCGCCCGGCAGCGCGCTGGCGATGTCTTTTCGCGCACAAACGGCGCAGGAG
>JACCSI010000641.1 GCA_013813075.1 Acidobacteriota bacterium
GGTACGAACGGCTGTGGCAAAGTTTTGCGGTGTTGTTGCCGGTGCAAAGCGTGGGCGTGATGGGCGATGCGCGCACCTATGAATTCACGGTGGCGATTCGCGCCGTGGAGAGCCTCGATGGCATGACCGCCGATTGGGCGCGATTACCACATGACCTGCTCGCGTCGATTTCGTCACGCATCGTCAACGAGGTCAAGGGCATCAATCGGGTTGTGTACGACATCTCGTCGAAGCCACCGTCAACGATTGAATGGGAATAGAACAGTGCTGAGTGCGCGGCGCGGCGTGTCACACCTGGGGGCGAACCGCGGAGGGCGGACTGCGCTGTATCCTGATCTTGTCGCTGCGCACCAAGCACTCGTCGGTGGGCCCGTCGCAACCGGGCCCGACGCACGCGCCGCGGCACGACGCACGTACGCACTGAGCACCATCAATGGCCGCTGAATTCGTCCACCTGCATCTCCACACCGAGTTCTCACTCCTCGACGGCGCCTGCCGAATCGACGAGTTACTCGACGAGGCGGCCAGGCTCGAGATGCCGGCGCTGGCGGTCACCGAGCACGGCAACATGTTTTCGTCGGTCGTATTCCACGACGCGGCGAAGAAGCGTGGCATCAAACCGATTCTTGGGTGCGAGGTGTACGTGGCTCCGGGTAGCCGCACCGACAAGAGCGGCACCATCGGTGAGACCGCGAATCATCTGGTGCTGCTGGCGGAAACCGACGAGGGCTACAAGAACCTGATCAAGCTGGTGTCCTCCGGTTACACGGAGGGCTTTTACTACAAGCCGCGCATCGACAAAGACCTGCTCGCGCAGCACAGCAAGGGACTCATTGGCCTCAGCAGCTGCCTCAAGGGGGAAGTCGCCAGCGAGATTCGCACCGAACAGGCGAAGAAGGCGATGGCCGCCGCGGCGAGCTATCGCGACATCCTTGGCGAGGGGAACTTCTTTCTCGAGATGCAATTCCAGGGCATCGAGGAGCAGCGTATCGTCAACACCGGCTTGCTGCCGATTGCGCGCGACCTCCACATGCCGCTCGTCTGCACCAACGACGTGCACTACCTCAGACAGGACGACCACAAACCGCACGACATCCTGCTGTGCATCGGCACTGGGAAGTCGGTGCACGACGCGCAGCGGCTGCGCTATCACGGCGATCAGTTCTTCCTCAAGACCGCGGCCGAAATGGCCACGATCTTCAAGGACCACCCCGACGCGCTCAGAAACACGATCCGCATTGCCGAGCGCGTCAACGTCGACATTCCAAGCGGCCAGCATCACCTGCCGAAGTTCGACGTGCCCGAAGGCTTCGATATCGCTGGCTACTTCGAACACGTGGCGCGTCAGGGCTTTGCCGACCGCCTCGTGCGGCTGCGGCCGCTGGCCGAGGGCGGTAAGCTGCGTCACGCGATCAGCGACTACGAACAGCGACTGTCGTACGAGATCGAGATGGTCAAGCGCATGGGTTTCCCCGGCTATCTGCTGATCGTCTGGGACTTCATTCGCTACGCGCGCGAGCAGCACATTCCGGTGGGCCCGGGGAGAGGGTCGGCCGCCGGGAGTCTGGTCGCCTGGGCGATGCGCATTACCGACGTCGACCCGCTGCACTACGACCTCATTTTCGAGCGTTTCCTCAACCCGGAACGCGTCTCGATGCCCGATATCGATGTCGACTTCTGCGAGCGACGCCGCGGCGAGGTCATCGAGTACGTCACCCGCCGGTATGGCCGCGAAAACGTCTCGCAGATCATCACGTTCGGCACGATGAAGGCCAAGGCGGTCGTCCGCGACGTTGGCCGGGCGATGGACATGCCGTACGCGGACGTCGACCGGATCGCCAAGCAGATTCCTCCGGCGCTCGACATGACGCTGCACAAGGCGTTGGCGGAAAATCCCGTGCTGCGCAAGATGCAGGATGACGATCCGCGCGTCAAGGACCTGCTCGACATGGGGAAGCGCCTCGAAGGCATGTCGCGCAATGCCGGCGTGCATGCCGCGGGCGTCGTCATTGCGCCGGGCCCGATTTCCGACTACGCGCCGCTCTTCAAGAGCAACCGCGACGAAATCACGACCCAGTGGGCGATGAAAGAGGTCGAACGCGTCGGCCTGCTCAAGATGGACTTCCTGGGCCTCAGCACGCTGACCCTGATTCGCGACGCCCTCGGTGAGATCAAGCGCACCGAGGGCTTTGACCTCGACATCGACGCCATCCCGCTCGACGATGCCAAGACGTATCAGTTGTTTGTCGATGGCCAGACCTACGGCATTTTCCAGTTCGAGAGCTCCGGCATGCGCGAGTTGCTGCGCAAGGCCAAGCCGCAGCGCCTCGACGACCTGATTGCGATGAACGCGCTCTATCGTCCCGGCCCGCTCAAGTCGGGCATGGTGGACGACTACATTTCGCGCAAGGCGGGCAAGAGCGAAGTCAAGTACGAGCTGCCGCAGCTCGAACCGATCCTGTCGGACACCTACGGTGTCATCGCCTACCAGGAACAGGTGATGCGCATTGCATCGACGCTCGCGGGCTTCACGCTCGGGCAGTCCGACGTGCTGCGCAAGGCCATGGGGAAGAAGGATCCCAAGGTCATGGCCAAGCAGCGCGAAGCCTTCATGGCCGGCGCGCGCACCAACGCCGTCAACGAGAAAAAGGCGGCCAAAATTTTCGGCTTGATGGAGTACTTTGCCGGCTACGGCTTCAACAAGTCGCACTCGACTGCATACGCGTATCTGGCGTATCAGACGGCGTATCTCAAGGCCAATTACCCGCGGCACTTTGCGGCGGCCTTGCTGACCATCGAAGCCGCCAACACCGACAAGCTGGCGCTCTACATCGGCGAATGTCGCGACCGCGGCATCGCGGTGTTGCCGCCCGACATCAACGAAAGTCACCTCCACTTCACGGTCGTACCGGAGGGGGTGCGGTTCGGGCTGACGGCCATCAAGGGACTGGGCGATGGCGCCATACACTCAGTCCTGGCCGTGCGGACAGCTGTGGGTCGCATCGCGTCGCTGCATCAGCTCTGTGGAGAGCTCGACCTGCGCCTTGCCAATAAGCGGGTGTTGGAAGCGCTCGTCAAGGGAGGAGCGTGTGATCGCCTGCTGGCATCGGGCGTGTCCCTTGCGGTCGGCCGTGCCAAACTGCTCGCCGCGGTCGACAGTGCAATTGAACACGGCACCAGAACACAGCGTGATCGCGATCAAGGACAGGCGGATTTGTTTGGCGCCGACGCCGACGGGGACCACAGTCTCACGTTGATTCGTCTGCCCGAGGTCGGCGCCTGGACAGAGATGGAACTGTTGGCCAACGAGAAGGAGGCCCTTGGGCTCTATTTGAGTGGCCATCCACTGGATCGTTACGCCGAGGCGCTGCGCGCATTTGGCGCCAAAACGGTCGGCGACCTGGTGCTCGCGGAGTTGCCCCGATCCGACGACGGTGTCCCCGGCCGGTTGATGTATGAAGATATCCATGTCGGCGGCATCATTGCCGGCGTTCGGCCACTCAAGACCAAGAAAGGTGACCGCATGGGTGTCTTCACACTCGAGGACGCCCAGGGCGCGGTCGAGGTCGTGGTATTTCCCGAACCGTTCGCCCGCTTCGCGCACTTGATTGAGACCGGCAACCTGATTGCGGTCCGTGGCAAGTTCGAGCGCGACGAGGAGTCGTCGCGCATGCAGGCCAATGAGCTGTTTCCGCTGGATGTGCTGCGTGAACGACTGTCCAAGTCGGTCCGGATTCGCATGAATGGCGGGTGCACACGCGAGAAGCTCGAGGCGTTGTGGGATTTGCTGTCTGCCAACCAGGGTGACCGACCGGTGGCAATCGAATTGGAACTCGAGCGCGGCGGCCGGAAGCTGCGCGTCAGCGCCGACGTGATGGCGCAGATGCGCGTCAAGCCGAGCGAACAGCTCCTGAACGCGGTTGAAAAGTTGTGCGGCGCCGGCTCGGTGACGCTGCGATGACGGCCACTCACATCATGGGGGTCGTGGCGGTGGGACTCGTGTCCTTCTCGCCCATCGTGGTCCTCCGGTAATCACCATGCCCGAGTTACTGGACTTCGAAGAACCGGTCGGCGTGCTCCTCAAGGAGATCGAAGCCCTGTCGATGCTGCCGGACAGCGACCAGCGTCGGCAGGACATCACGCGGCTCACTGAGCGGATCGTCTCAGTTCGCGCGGAGCTGTACCGCGGCCTGACCCCCTGGCAGCGCGTACTCGTCGCTCGTCATCCGTCGCGTCCGACCACGCTCGATTACATCGAGCGGCTGTTCACCGACTTCATCGAAATCCATGGGGACCGCCGCTTTGCGGACGACCACGCGATCGTGACCGGTCTGGCCCGGTACCGCGACCAGGAGATCCTCGTCGTCGGCCACCAGAAGGGCAGCGACACCAAGCAGAAAATTTACCGCAATTTCGGCTACGCCCGCCCCGAGGGCTACCGCAAGGCGTTGCGCGCGATGCAGACGGCGCAGAAGTTCGGCCGTCCCATCGTCTGTTTCGTCGATACGCCGGCGGCCTATCCCGGCATCGAATCGGAAGAACGCGGCGTGGCGGAGGCCATCGCACTGAACCTGCGCGAGATGGCGATGCTCGAAGTGCCGGTGGTCATCGTCGTCCATGGGGAAGGCGGCAGTGGCGGCGCGTTGGGCATTGCGGTCGGCGACCGTATTCTGATGCACGAGTTCGCCATTTACAGCGTGATTCCGCCCGAAGGGTGCGCGGCCATCCTCTGGCGGGATTCCGCCAGGAAGGTGGAGGCGTCAGCGGCGCTCAAGCTGACGGCCCCCGACCTGCTCGGCCTCGGGATCATCGACGAGATTATCAAGGAACCGATTGGCGGTGCTCATACTGACCCGGCGGCGGCAACGACGCTGCTGGATGAAGCGCTCCATCGCACACTCGGCGAAGTGGCGGCACTCGAGGTCAATGTCCGACTCGAACTTCGCTATCAGAAGTTTCGGAAGATGGGTTCGATCGGCATCGTCGAGGAGGCGGAGTCGTGAACGTCACCGCGGCGAGTGTCAACGTGGTCACTGCCCGCCAGAGGTGGTACGTGTCGCTGCCGACTGTGGACGTCAACTGACATGGCGGCACCACGTATCTGGAATTCGCGTCCCTGTGACGAGGACTGCGCAACGACGCTTGCCCGCGAGCTCAACGTCTCACCAGTGGTGGCCCGCCTGCTCGCCATCCGCGGTCTCGACCATGCAGACAGCGCCGCACGGTTCCTGAAGCCATCGCTCGACCACCTGCTGGATCCCATGGGACTCGCCGACATGGATCGCGCGGTCGAACGGCTGCTTCGCGCCATTGCGCAGGGCGAGCGCATTGCCGTACATGGCGATTATGACGTCGATGGCATCACCTCGACGGTCATCCTGCGCCGTGCCCTGGAACTCCTCGGCGCAAAAGTCACGCACTTCATTCCAGAACGGCTGCGCGACGGCTACGGCCTGCAGCCGGCGGCCCTGGAGCGGTTGCACGCGGAGGGCGTCCATGTGGTCGTGTCGGTCGACTGCGGCATCCGCGGCGCGGATGCGGCCCGCCGTGCGCGGGAATTGGGTCTCGACCTCATCATTACCGACCATCACGAGCCCGATCACGACCTGCCGCAATGCACGGCTGTCGTCAATCCCAAGCGACACGACTGCACCTACGCCGACAAGGATCTCGCTGGCGTCGGCGTCGCCCTCAAGCTGGTCCAGGCACTGTGCGCGCGTTCGGGGAAAAGCCATTGGCTGCCGGCGTTTGTCAAAATTGCCGCCATCGGCACGCTCGCCGACGTCGTGCCGCTCGTCGGTGAGAATCGCGTCATTGCCAAGCTCGGCCTGCAGATGCTCTCGAAGGGGCCGCACAAGATCGGGATGCGGGCGCTGCTCGCCGTAGCCGGACTGACCGGCAAGCAGATCGACAGCTATCACATCGCATTCATGATGGCACCGCGCATCAATGCGGCGGGGCGCATGAGCACACCGGATATCGCCACGCGTTTGCTGCTGGCGTCGGATGAAGCGATGGGCGACGAAGCGCGCGGCTTGGCCGAACAGCTCGAAACCGAGAACACCCGCCGCCGCACCGAGGAGCAGGACATCGTCGCGAGAGCACGGAAAGTGATCGAGACGGATCCCGAGATCGGCTCACGTGCGATCCTCGTCGTTGCAGGCGAGGGCTGGCACCGCGGCGTCATCGGCATCGTCGCCTCGAAACTCGTCGACGCGTTCTACCGCCCGACGATCGTGCTGTCGATCGACGACGGCATCGCGCATGGGTCATGCCGCAGCATTCCGGGCTTCGACATGCTGGCCGCGCTCGAGTCGTGCGCGCCCTTGCTGCTACGTTTTGGCGGGCACAAGCAGGCCGCCGGACTTCAGCTCGAAGCAGCGCGCATCAAGGAGTTTCGTCAGGCCATCAACGTGTGGGGCGACGACCGCCTGGGCCCCGATGACCTGCGGCCCCGCTTGTGGTTGGATGGTCCGCTCACATTTGGCGGCATCAACAGTCGGGTGGCGGCGGAACTGTCGACCCTCGCGCCATTCGGACCCGGCAATCCCAAACCAATCTTTCACACCACCGGTGTCCAGATTGTGGACGGTCCCCGCAAACTGAAGGACCGGCACCTGAAAATGTCGTTTTGCCAGGACCAGCGCGTGTTCCGCGCGATCTCATGGAACTCAGCGGAGCGGGAACCGTTGCTGACCGAGAAAAAGAACGCCGTCGATCTCGCATATTCGCTCGAAGAAAACGAATTTCAAGGCGCGAAGTATCTCGAGCTGCGAGTCGAGGATTTCCGGTAACCGCCTCGCCGCGCACCACCGGTGGCTGGCCGCGTTGCGGTGCTGAGCTTCGGAGCCACACGGTACAATCAATCAATGGCACGCTGGCAGCGTCATGCTCGTCTCGGTCTCGGCATTTTTGCCGTTGGCTTTGCCATCGCGCTGTGGTTCCTGACCGGCGTGCGCCAGGTGCCCGCGCCGGTGCAGGGCGTCGAGCGCCTCGACCCGAAGGCCGTATCCGAGATCAAAGGCGGCGACGTCGTCCAAATTAAGGGTGCGACGCGTGACGTTCGCGTCGAGTTCGTCACCCAGATTCTCTACGGCGACGGCGCGTCGAAGTATACCGGCTTCAAGGCGTCGATCGACAACCGCGGGGGCCGCTCCTTTGTCATTGCCGGCGATGAAGCGCATGTGGCCCCTGAACTAAGCGCCTATGACGTTCGCGGAAATGTCACGCTGCACACCTCGGACGGGCTGACCGCGCAAACTCCGCAGGCGACATTCGCCGAGGCCGACGGCATTCTTCGTGGCAGCGGCCCGATTACCTTTCAGCGCGAGCGAATGACTGGGTCTGGGGTGGGATTCGCCTACGACCGCACGCTCGATCGACTCGAGCTGCGAGACAAGGCGGTGATTAATGTGGCGCCAGCCAGCGATGGCACGGGCGGGATGGCGGTGAGGTCGGGCTCGGCCAGCCACTCGCGGCTTGAACGCTTCATGCGTTTCGAGCGGGCCACGCGAATGGAGCGGCTGGGTCAGGTGATTGAGGCCGACAACGCGACCGTATTCCTGCTGAAAGAGCGCGATGAACCGGAGAACGTGGAACTGCGCGGCAACTCCAGAATCACCGGCGCCGCCGGATCGTTGCAGGCGATGCAGGCGCGCGATATCAATTTGAACTATGCGGCCGATGGCCGCACGCTCGAGCACACCCTGCTCATTGGCCAAAGTGGCATTCAGATGGCGCGACCGGACGGCTCGCCGGGACAGCAATTGGTGGGCGACACCATTGACGTCACGCTTGCCGCGGACGGGGCGGTAACATCCCTCAACGCGCGCGACAGCGTCCGCCTGACGCTTCCTGCGACCGCCAACACCGCCGCGCGCACGGTAACGGCGCCGCTACTGACCGCGTCGGGTCAGTCGGGGCGCGGACTGACCAGCATGACGTTTGAAAACGGCGTGGTCTTTGTCGAAGAGCCATTCAAAGGGGGCAACACGCGCACGGGCCGCGCTCGTACCCTCACCACTGCGCTCAGCGACGGCGAAGCGATTGATGCCGCGACGTTCAGCGGCGGATTCCGTTTCGAGGATGGCCAGCTGGTCGCCGAGAGCCCCGATGCCGTCTACAGCGTCACCAGCGGGGCGTTGGCCCTGCGCAGTTCGGACGGCGCCAAGCGGCCCCACATGCACGATGAGCGGGTCTCGATTGACGCGGCCACCATCGACCTGACGCTCTCCCCCCGGCAGCTCACCGCAAAAGGCCGCGTGTCCGCCCAACTCAGCCCCGGGCAACGGCCAGGCGAGCGCGGCACCACGTTGTTTAGCGACAAGGAAGCGGTGCTGATCACGGCGGAGAACTTCGCCTTTGACGAGGCAGCCGGTGAGGGCTCGTACACCGGGCGTGCCACGCTGCTGCAGCAGGAGAGCGGCAGCTCGATTCGCGCCGAGGCCATCTCGTTGAACCAGAAGACCGGCGTGCTCACCGCCAAGGGCAACGTGCTCACGTCGCTGCCGCTGGCGTCGCGCCAGGAGGACGGCGCAAAGGGCAATTCGGTGGCGCGCGCCAGCGAGTTCGAGTTCGACGATGCGAAGCGGCGTGCGGTGTTTACGAAGCAGGCGCAGCTCGACGGCGCGCAAGGTAACTTACGCGCCAACCGCATCGAGCTGACGCTGGCGGCACAGGGCAACGACCTCGAACAGCTCACCGCCGACGGTGCGGTTACGGTGGCCGTCGATAAACGCGACGCCACGGGCCAGAAATTGGTGTACCACCCGGCCGACCAGCGATACGTCTTGAGTGGCACCCCCGTGCGGCTCGCGCAAGGGTGTCAGGAGCTGACCGGCCGCACTTTGACCTTCTTCCGGGGCTCCGATAAGATCTTGGTCGACGGCGACGAAACGCGCGCCCAGACTCGGGGCGGCAAATGCTCCGAACCTCCCATGTGACGATCTGAGGGTGCTTCGATCTCGCGGCCAATCGACGATGGCTGCATCACCGATCAGTCGACCCGCCGATCACTATGTCCACCCTGAGAACTGAAGACCTGACCAAGTCCTACGGCGGGCGTACCGTCGTGCGCGGCGTCAGCCTCGACGTGTCGTCGGGGGAAGTGGTCGGCTTGCTCGGCCCCAACGGCGCCGGCAAGACGACGACGTTTTATATGACCGTCGGGCTGACCTCGCCGGATCGCGGACGTGTCATCCTGGACGATGTCGATGTCACCGACGATCCGATGTACGTGCGTGCGCGAAAGGGGATTGGCTACCTGCCGCAGGAACCGTCGATTTTCCGCGGGCTCACCGTCGAGCAGAACATCCTCGCCATCCTCGAGACCCTTGATCTGTCCGGGCCCGAGCGGCGTCAGCGCGCCAAGCAGCTTCTGGCCGAATTGAATCTCACGACGCTGGCGGCGTCGCCAGCCCACACATTGTCGGGTGGGGAGCGGCGGCGCGCAGAAATCACGCGCGCGCTTGTCATGTCGCCCCGCTTCATCCTGCTCGACGAACCGTTTGCCGGCATCGATCCGATCGCGGTCAGCGACATTCAGCAGATCATTTTCCACCTCAAGACGCGCGGGATTGGCGTGCTCATCACCGATCACAACGTGCGTGAGACGTTACGCATTACCGATCGCGCCTACATCGTCAACGACGGCGTCATCTTCAAAAACGGCACCCCGACGCAGCTTGCCGCGGATGACGATGTGCGGCGGATTTATCTCGGGACCGACTTCCGTCTGGACTAAGATGGACTTGGCACGGCTCATGCCTTGCAATTGAAATATGGCTATTCAG
>JACCSI010000658.1 GCA_013813075.1 Acidobacteriota bacterium
AGCGTGAGCACTGCGCTGGCAATGCGTTGCGGCATGATCGACGCAGCCACCTGGTTCGTCATGGTCTTCTGGCTTTCCACCTTCCAGCGCGGTGCCGTCTGCTCCACGCGGTCGCGCAGCAGCACCAGCATCTCAGCTGTCAAGTTGTCCACCTGCGCATGCAGCACTATGCCCCAGTAGCCCTGCTGCAGTGATGGAAAGAACATGTACGGCTTAATATCACCGGTTCCAACCTCCACCATGCGCGCATCGCCGGCAACTCCCACAACCGTCGCAAACGTTGCACCGCCGTCATTGCTGATGCGCTGACCGATCGGATCTTTCCCTGGCCAAAACCGCTGCGCAAACGTTTCGTTGACGATCACGGCCGGCACCGAACCTTGCCGATCCTGTACTGTCAGGTCGCGGCCGCGTTTCAGTGGAACACCGATCGTCGTGAGGTAGGACGGACCGACCATCGAGAAGTGGAACTCCATATCCTCGCCTTTGCCAGGCGAGTAGTGCTCGATCATGGTGCCACGCCTGCTCGCTTCGAACTGGAGCGGCGCAGCGCTCGACCACGACGCCTTTCTCACACTTGGCGTTGCGTCGAGAATTTCAGTGGCTGCGAGCGCTACACGTGCAGCCTCTTCATCGGTCGGTTGATAACCGGGCTCCGAAGCGAGTGACAGCAGCGCGATGTTCTCCGTTGTGAAGCCAAGGTCCGAAGACATCGCCGAACCCATGCTGCGAAGGAAGAGCAATGCCGTGACAAGGAGGACCACTGAGGCGGCAACCTGTGCGCCCACGAGCATGCTGCGCAATGAGAATCGACGCCGGCCCAGCGCGGCCTGCGTCGCATTCCCCTTGATGACGGAAGCGGGATCGGCGCGGCTCGCGCTCAATGCGGGGGCCATACCCAGCACCATTGCAGCAAATACCGCGAGGAACGTAGTGAACAGGATCACGCGGTGATCAATGCCGAAGTCGAGTGAAATGGGAACGGGGAGCCGCGGCAGCAGCTGCGTGACGATCTCGCCGATCCACACCGCCGCTACGAGCCCGATCGCGGATGCGCCGATCGCGAGCAGTGCGCTCTCTACGAGCAGCAGCCGTGCGATACGCATGCGGCTTGCGCCGATCGATACGCGGATACCCATCTCGCGTGTGAGACCACTCGCACGTGCGATCATCAGGCCCGCGACGTTCGCACAGCAGATGAGCAATACGAGTGCGACGATTGCGGACAGCAGGATCGTGAGCGGGTAGGCAATCTTCCCGATCTGCGGCGGGATGCGCGCTGCCTTTTCGGACAGCACCGTAAGCGAGCGGCCGCGGTCCTCGACGTTGCTCCACTCATCCGGGAACGCGGTGAAGAGCTGCCAGGCGAGAAGATTCATGCGGCGTTGCGCGGTCTCGACCGTTGCACCTTTCTGCAGACGCGCGATCACGAGCAGGCTGTTGTCACCACGGCTGTTGGTGTTGATCGCGGCGTTACCGAGCGCAGCGGCGGTGCGGAACGGCATCCATGCGGACGTCTCAAAGCCGCGCAAAGATCCCTGGAATCCCTGCGCTGCCACGCCGATCACCGTCATCGGCTTGCCATTGAGCTGCACCGTGCGGCCCACTGCATCCGGCGTGGCACCCATGTGGCGCTGCCAGAAGTTGTGGCTGACTACAACAACCTGTGCGCCCGTCTCGGCCTCCTGCGCCGAGAACGCGCGGCCGCGCAGCGGCACACCCAGCACCGGGAAGTACGAGTCGGACACGGTCTCGAGGCCAATGCGCGCGGGATCGGCCGGATCACCGGCACCCACCACCTGCGCCATGTGGACGGCGACGCCGGAGAAGACGTCCGTCGCCTTCGCGTAGTCCAGGTAGTCTGCGTACGACGACGCGCTCAATGGGCTGCTCGACACGCTGTGGTCCGACTTGTAGACCCTGACCAGCGACTCCGGCGACGGCACACCGCCAGGCGGGCGAAGGAGCAGTGCGTTGATCAGGGTGAACAGCACCGCGTTCGCTCCGATGCCGAGCGCCAGCGTGAACAGTGCGGCCAGCGTGAACCCTGGCTGCCGCATCAGCTTTCTCGCCGAGTACCGGATATCCTGAAACAGCCCTTTCATGGTCTCCCCCAACCGTAACGCGTCCCACGCGACCGCGGCACCGGTGGACCCGATGCCTGCCTGCGCACGGGTGGTCTATGAGAATTCTGTGCCCACTGCGGGATGGTCGTATAAGGCGGGGTCCCACAACGAATTAGGATCGTATGGGGGCCTGCGCGACGGGGCGGTAATGACCACTTGCGGGACGGCTGGTTCCGGGAACGGCCAGCACGAACCGCGGCGCCGCAGGTTTCAATGCATGGGCGGGAGCGGCCCTTCGATCTCCGGG
>JACCSI010000664.1 GCA_013813075.1 Acidobacteriota bacterium
GTTACCGACCCAGCCGGAGCACCCGGGCCCACTACCGGGCGGACCGGGACCATCCCCCGAGCCCCCACTGCCGGGGACGCCGCCTACGGTGCCGCCCGACAGTTCTCCGTCGCCGAATCCTTTACCAGGGTTTCCGCCTGTGGGTCCGGCTGACGTGCGTGCACGTTGAACTCGTTAACAAAGGATATTTGAATGATGCGAACGATTACACAATCCGTATTGGCGCTGAGCTTGGTCGTCGGTGCCGCCGGCTGTGCGAACACTGCGCGCGGCGCGGTGAAGGACACGAAGGACAATGCCTCGGCCATACGTGGCGGCATGGAGACTATTGATGTGAAGACGGCGATCATCGCTGACAAGACCATTGACTCCGGCGCGATCGACGTGGACACCTACCAGGACAAGAAGGTTGTGGTCCTGCGCGGCACGGTCCCGACTGACGCTCAGAAGGCGAAGGCCGAGCAGATCGCCAGGCAGAACGCCACCGGCTACACGATCGACAATCGCCTCGTCGTCCGGCAGTAGCGCGCGATTCAGTTGACGCGGCGGCCCGATTAGGTCGACGATCGCTGCACTCGAGGTGCTGATGCGTCGACTGCCGCCGCGTATGTTCGTGATTGTTCTCGGGTTCGCTGCCGGATGCAGCCGGGAGCCCGTCCCCCCTGCTCCGTCCCAACCGATCTCCATCCTGGAGGCGCCCATTGCAGACCTGCGCAAGGCGTTGGACGAGAAACGCGCGACCTCGCGCGACCTGGTGCAGCAGTACCTGACACGGATTGCGCTGTACGAGGACCGATTCAACGCAGCGTTGGCGATCAATCCCAAGGCGCTGCAGGAAGCGGACGACCGCGACCGCGAACGTGCGCAAGGCAACGTCCGGGGCCCCCTTCACGGCATCCCGATCGCCCTCAAAGACAACATTCACACCGCAGACCTGCCGACCACTGGTGGCGCCATTGCCTTCGAAGGATTGGTGGCGCCGTACGAGGCCACCGTCACAAAAAATCTGCGCGATGCGGGCGCCATCATCCTGGCAAAAACGACCATGACGGAGCTGGCGAACTGGGTTGCCGGGGGCCCAACGCCAATGCCCGGAAATTACAACGGCCTCAGTGGCTACGCACTGAACCCATACGACCCACGCCGCGATCCGCGTCAGGCGACTGGCGACGGACGCCCGGTGCTCAATACGGGCGGCTCGAGTTCCGGCGCGGGCACGGCGTTGAACTTCTGGGCCGCAAATGTCGGCACCGAGACGTCCGGGTCGATCCTCAGCCCCGCTAACCAAAATATGCTGGCGGCGATTAAACCGACGGTCGGCCGGGTCAGTCGTTACGGCATCATTCCCATCACCGCGGATCAGGACACCGCCGGTCCGATGGCGAAATTCGTGGCGGATGCGGCGGTTCTCTTAGGCGGCATGGAAGGCGCCGGGCCGGATCCGAACGACGACGCGACGAAGCGTTGCACACCGCCCGCGAATCGCGACTACACCCCACACCTCAAGCTCGATGGTTTGAAGGGGGCGCGCATCGGCATTCCTCGTGCGTTCTATTACACGCAGGTGACACCGCCAGGCTCCACGGAAGCCCGCGGCGGGTTGAATGCCGCCCAGGTCAAGGTGATGTCTGCCGCGATCGATATGCTGAAGCAACAGGGCGCTACCATCGTCGATCCCGCCGATATTCCGAGCGTCGTGGACGCCGATGTAAAGAGCAATTTCCTTACCTGGAACGTCTGTTCAGGGGCCGAAAATGCCCGCGGCAAGGACACCAATTGCTCCATCGTCTTCAAGTACGGCATGAAGCGCGACTTCAACGCCTGGCTGGCGTCGCTTGGCGCAGCGGCGCCCCTCAAGACGCTGACCGACCTTCGCAACTACAACACCGCTCACGCCTCGCGCGGGACGATGAAGTATGGTCAGTCACAACTGGATATCTCCGACGAAATGGACCTGCGGCGCGACCGCGCACGTTACGAGGCCGATCGCGCTCGAGACCTCGCGCTATCCGCGACGCACGGGATTGACGAAGTGATGAACGCGCAGAATCTTGACGCACTGTTGTTCCCTGCCGCAAGCGGCGCGGCGATTGCCGCCAAGCCTGGGTACCCCACGGTTATCGTGCCATTCGGAACTGTGGCCAACGCGCCGACCCCAGACTTTCCGCAGGGGTTCGATGCCCGCCCGGCGCCTTATAGCGTCAGTTTCACGGGGATGGCGTGCGCCGAGCCGCGATTGATTGAATTGGCGTATGCGTTTGAGCAGGCGACGCGCCGACGCGTGCCGCCTCCGGCTGCGCCCTGATGCCACGAGAGCGACTCGATCGACGCCTGCGCGCGCTGCATCCCGACCTCTCGTGGACCCGCATCCGCAATGGCATCGAGCGCGGTCAGGTGACAGTCAATGGGGAGATTGCGCGCGATGCTGGCCAGGAGGTCGCGGCGCCCGACCAAGTGCAATTCGATCCGTCACGGCGCGCGCTGTCTCAGGCCCGACTCGGCCTGGTGCGGTTGTACGAGGACCAGGACATTCTCGTCATCGACAAGCCGGCTGGGTTGCTCAGCGTGCCAACACACCCGGACCTGAAGGCGTCAGAAGAAACAGTGTTGCGCCGTGCCCAGGAATACGCGCGCTATCTCCAGGGAAGGACCGGCTACGCCGGGGTTCTCCATCGCCTCGACCGCGATACGTCAGGCGCATTAGCGATTGCGCTGTCACGCGATGCGCATCGTGCCGGGCGCGAGTTGTTTGCCACGCACGACTTCGATCGCTGGTATCTCGCGGTCGTGCAGGGGGTTCCGTCGCGCGAGAGCGGGACGATCGACGCGCCAATTTCCAACGCATACGTCAGCGGGCGTCGATACATCGCCAGGGATGAGGACGAAGGACGCCCCGCGGTGACGCACTATCACGTTCGCGAAACGTATCGCGGCGCGACGCTGCTGGAATTGCGGCTCGAAACCGGGCGACAGCATCAGATTCGGCTGCACCTGCAGGCGCTTGGGCATCCTCTGCTCGGCGACAAGGTGTACGCCGAAGGCGTCGGTCGGCCGCGGGCACGGCGGCAAATGTTGCATGCGTGGCGCCTGTCGTTTCCGCATCCGCTGAATCGCGACGTCGTCTCGGCCGAGGCGCCGATCCCCCGCGATTTCGCGAAGCTGTGCGTCGACATGGCGCGACATTCTTAGCGCTCCTCTGTTGCGCCGCGGCATCAACCGCACTAGGATGGCGCCTTCCCGAACCCGGAGGGTCCATGAAGCGAGTAATGCAATTACTGGCTCTACCCCTGGCGGCCACCGTGATCAGCGTGGGCGCACAGGACCAACGTCAGGACGTTCCCAACGTGTCGTTTCGTCACGGCTTCAATGTCGTGGAGGCGACGATTCCCGAAATGCAATCCGCACTCGCCTCGGGGCGCCTGACCTCGCGTGAGCTGGTGCTGCTCTACATGAGCCGTATCGCCCAGTACGAAGACCGGCTGAATGCCACTGCGTATGTCAGCCGCACCGCACTCGACGAAGCCGAACAGCTCGACGCCGAGCGCGCCAGCGGCCGCGTCCGCGGCCCGTTACACGGCATTCCAATCGCACTCAAGGACATAATCAACACCACGAACATGCCCACTACCGGGGGGGCGCTCGCCCTGGAAGGCATTGTGCCGCCATATGAGGCCACGCTCACCACGAAGCTGAAGGAGGCAGGCGCGATTATCATCGCGAAAACCGTCTTGACCGAACTGGCCAACTGGGTGACCATCGGCATGCCAGCCAACTACACCGCCCTGTTCGGCTACGGCATGAACCCGTACGATCCGCGGCCGGATCCTCGACCGGGGACCAACGACGGACGCCCTGTCGTCAGCACCGGTGGATCGAGTTCCGGGATCGGCACCGCCGCCAACCTGTGGGCGGCGAGTGTCGGCACCGAGACCTCGGGTTCGATCCTCAGCCCGGCAAACCAGAACATGCTTGTCGGCATCAAGCCCACGTTGGGCCTGATCAGTCGGCACGGCATCATTCCGATCACCGCCGACCAGGACACGGCTGGTCCGATGGCGCGCACCGTCACCGACGCCGCGATCCTGTTGGGCGGCATGGTGGGCACCGACCCCAATGATGCCGCGACGAACCGCTGCGGCGTGCCACCAGCCGATTACACCGCGCACCTGCTCCGCGCGGGACTGCGGGGCGCCCGCATCGGCATCCCGCGCGCGAACTTCTACCGAACAACGGTGAGACCGGATAGCGGAGCGACCGTCGGCGGCCTCGCCGCGCCGCAACTGGCATTGATGGAAGAGGCCATTCAGATTCTTCGCAATGAGGGGGCGGTGATCGTCGATCCCGCCGACATCCCGAGCATCGTGGACGGAACGCCCGCCAACAACTTCCTGACTTGGGGAATCTGCTCCGGGCTGGCCAACCGCAAAGGAATGGACGCGAGTTGCTCGACCGTCTTCAAGTACGGGATGAAGCGCGACTTCAATCTGTACGCAGCCTCGCTTGGGCCCGGCTCTCCGATCAGGAACCTGACCGAGCTGCGCAATTACAATCTGGCGAATCGCAATCGCAACGCCATCAAGTACGAGCAGGAGAACCTCGATATCTCCGATGAGATGGACCTGGTCGCCGATCGTGCAAGGTACCAGGCCGACCGCAATCGCGACATCTACCTGTCGGCGACGCACGGTATCGATGAAGCCATGCAGCGCAATAATCTTGATGCCTTACTCTTCCCGGGCAGCAGCAGCGCGGGGATTGCGGCAAGGGCCGGCCATCCGACCGTGATTGTGCCGCTCGGATTCATCCCCAACGCGCTGGCCAACCTGCCGGCAGGCTTCAACCCGCAGAACCAGCCATATGGGATCGGGTTCACGGGCACCGCGTGCACCGAACCGCGGTTGATTGAGCTGGCTTACGCATTCGAACAGGCGACCAAACGACGGGTGCCGCCGGCGGCGACGCCCTAGGCAGGACGCTCTCGGCCGAAACCGACACCGATCGACATTCTGGTCCGTTGACGCGGGAGGGCGGGGGCTTGAGCCCC
>JACCSI010000731.1 GCA_013813075.1 Acidobacteriota bacterium
GGCGGTGCGCGTGCACGCGGCCACTGACGCCGCGACCGCGCGAGCGCGACTGCGCGACGGCGAGCTGCGCATCATCCTGCCGAAATTAACCGAACGCCGCGGCCGTGAGATTCTCGTGCCGATCGACACCGAACCGCTCGTGCCCCAGGGATGAAGCTGCTCTTCATCGGGGACATCGTCGCGCGTCCCGGCCGGGATATCGTGCGGCGCGGCCTCGCCGCCATCGTTCGCACCTACGCGGTCGATATGGTCATTGCCAATGGCGAGAATGCTGCCGGGGGCGCCGGGCTCACACGTGACATCACCAACGACTTGTTCAAAGCCGGCATCGATGTCCTGACCTCCGGCAACCACATCTGGGACAAGCGCGAGGTGCTCGAGTTCATCGACAAGACGCCGCGCCTGCTCCGCCCGGCCAATTACCCCGCGTCAACGCCAGGCTCGGGCTCGTACGTATGGACCTCGCAGCACGGCATCGGGGTCGGCGTGATCAATGCGATGGGTCGCATCTTCATGGCGCCTCTGGATGATCCCTTCGTGGCCGTCGCCAACCACATTGCGCATACACGCGCGGCGGGTGCGAGGGTCCTCCTCGTCGACTTCCATGCCGAAGCGACTTCCGAAAAGCTGGCGATGGGCTGGCATTTCGACGGCCAGGTGACGGCCGTCGTCGGGACGCATACGCATGTGCAGACCGCCGACGAACGCATCCTGCCCAATGGCACCGCCTATGTCACTGACGTCGGCATGACTGGGCCACACGACGGCATCATCGGCATGGACCGCGCCGGGGTGATCGCGCGCTTTGTCACGGGCTTGCCATCGCGTTTCGAAGCCGCAGCCGGCGATTCCCGGCTGCACGCCGTGCTGATCACCGCCGACGCCGACACCGGCCGCGCCACGGGGATCGAGCGACTGTCGCTGACCTCGAGCGACGTCGATGCGATGGTCGAGGAGGACGCCACGGAAGCGGCGTCCAACCTCTCGTGAGCACGCTCTTCGATTTACCGTTCGAAGAACCCGAGCCCTCCCCGGAGCCGACGCCAGAGGCGCGGCCGCCGGCGCCCGTAAGCGCGCCGGTCAGGCAGGTTCTCACCGTAAGTGAGCTGACCGCAAATCTGCGCGAAGTGCTCGAGGCGACGTTTTCCGAGATCTGGGTTGAAGGCGAATTATCGAACGCCAAGGTGTGGACGACCGGGCATCTGTACTTCACGTTGAAGGACGGCGGATCGCAGATCAAGGGGGTGATGTTCCGTTCGGCGCTGCGTTACCTCAAGTTCAAACCAGCAGACGGGCTGCACGTCGTCGTGCGCGGGCGCATCGGCGTGTACGACCCAAAGGGCGAATATCAGTTGGTCGGCGAGCACATGGAGCCACATGGCTATGGGTCGCTCCAGCTCGCATTTGAACAACTGAAGAAAAAGCTCGCGGCCGAAGGGTTGTTCGAGCAGTCGCGCAAGCGACCGCTCCCGGCGCTGCCGCGTCGCGTCGGGATTGTCACGTCCATTGACGGTGCGGCGCTGCGCGACATTGTTCGGGTCCTGCGGCGCCGCTACCCCAACGCGCATCTCGTCATCGCACCTTCGCGGGTGCAGGGCGAAGACGCTGCGGGCGAGATCGTTCGCGCCCTGCGTCAGGTGGCGCGCATCGAAGGCGTTGACGTGGTGATTGTCGGACGTGGCGGTGGGTCGCTCGAAGATCTCTGGGCCTTCAATGAGGAGAAGGTGGCGCGCGCGATTGTCGCGTCGCCTGTACCCGTCATTTCGGCGGTGGGCCATGAAACCGACTTCACGATTGCCGACTTTGTCGCGGACTTGCGGGCCGCGACGCCATCGGCCGCAGCGGAGCTCGTGGTCCGCCGAAAGGACGAATTCTTCGGCTTCATCGATCGGCTGGGGGGCCGGCTCGACGCCTCGATGCGCGGACGGCTGCGACGCATGGAGTCACAGCTCAACGCGTGGCTCGCCAGGCCTGGATATGCCGGCCAGCGCGGGAGGCTCGCCATGCGAGGACGGCACACCGCGGAGCTCGCGTCCGCGCTGCGACAGGCGATGAACACCACGCTGTCGCGGCGGTCGCGGCGACACGACGGCCTCAATCGCGCACTCGCACAGTTTGACCCCCGCCATCGGCTTGCCGCGGTACGGACCCGGCTGGTGAGCCGGGAAGGACTGCTCGCAAAGGCCATGACGCGCCGTGTCCATCTGGCCGATTCGCGCATGAAGTCCATGGCCGCGCGGTTGCACGGGCTCAGTCCCCTCGTCGTGCTCGCCCGCGGCTACGCGGTGGCATGGCAGGGAGACCGCACGCGCATCCTTCGCGACGCCGCAACCGTGAATGCGGGAGACGACATTCTCGTGGTGCTCGAACGCGGCGAGCTCAGGGCGACTGTCACGGCGACGTCCGCGGACCACGCGTCTACGGAAGTGACGTCCAGGGACATCGCAGAGACCAGACAGTCCACCGAGCGCAAAGACGCGACAGAATAGACGCGTATGGATGCAACGATAAAAGATTTCGAGGCAGCGATCGCCGAGCTCGAAATCATTGTCAGGAAACTCGAAGATGGCGACCTGGCGCTGGAGAAGTCCTTGGAGCTGTACGAGCGCGGTGTCCAACTGTCTCGCTTCTGTCACGCGCGGCTGGAGGACGCCGAACGGCGGATCGAGATTCTCAACGAGCGCGGCGAGTTGAAGCCGGCGCCCGCATCACTGGGCCTTGCCGGGGACGATGACCGCTGAGAGATCGACCTCGTTGCCCATCTACCTGGCAGCGCGCCGCGGCGAGATCGACAGCGCGCTGGCCCGTTACCTCCCGGCATCGCCAGATGCCCCGGCGGTCGTCGCGGTAGCCATGCGCTACAGCCTGCTCGCCGGTGGCAAGCGCTTCCGCCCGATACTGACCCTGGCCGCCGCAGATGCAGTCGGGGCCGAGATGGGTCGCTCCCTGGCGCTGCCGGCCGCGTGTGCGATAGAGATGATCCACACGTATTCACTCATCCACGACGATTTGCCGGCCATGGACGACGACACGCTTCGTCGCGGCCGACCGACACTGCATGTCATAGCCGGAGATGGAATGGCCATTCTCGCGGGCGACGGGCTTCAGGCCGAGGCGTTCAGCCTGCTGGCGCGTGAGCCCGTAACCGACGACGCCGCCATCAACGCGCGAAAACTTCGCGTCATTCGCCTGATTGCGGACGCGGCGGGCCCTGCCGGCATGGTCGGCGGGCAGGCCATCGATCTCGAGGCCGTTCGCCCGGGTCCTGGGAACCATGCCGCACCGCTCGATGGCGCCGCCGTCGAGACGATGCATGCGCGAAAAACCGGGGCGCTCATTCGCGCGTCGGCGGTCTCTGGTGCGGTCATCGCAGGCGCGGACGACCGCGTCATCGCCGCCATCGATCGCTACGCCGCGCACGTCGGGCTCGCCTTCCAAATCGTTGACGACATTCTCGATGTCGCGGCGGAATCAGCGGCCCTGGGCAAGACCGCCGGCAAGGACGCCGCAGCAGGCAAGCCGACCTACCCGGCGCTATTCGGGCTGGACCGATCGCGAGCGCTCGCAGCCGCGTGCCTCGCCGACGCTGAGCAGGCGCTGGGCGACGTCGGCTTGTCCGAGTCCCACCTCGCGGGTATTGCCCGCTGGATCGTCGCACGTCAATCGTGAGCCGCTCCGCTCGCTCGCGCCTCGACACGTTACTGGTCACGCGCGGGCTGGTCGAGTCGCGCGAGCGTGCCCAGGCGCTGATTCTCGCGGGCAAAGTTGAAGTCGTCGGGCGCAATTCGGCGAAGGCCGGGTCGCTGGTGCCCGACGATGTAGAGATTCGAGTGGCGGCGCCGGAGCATCCATGGGTGAGCCGAGGCGGAGTCAAGCTCGCCCATGCCTTGGATGTGTTCGGGATCGACGTGATCGGCCGGCTGGGACTGGACATCGGCGCGTCCACCGGCGGCTTTACCGACGTCATGCTGCACCGCGGGGCACGTCACGTCATTGCGCTCGACGTCGGGCATAACCAGCTGCACTGGCGTTTGCGCACCGAACCGCGGGTCACGGTTCTGGAAGGAGTCAACGCGCGTGCGCTGAGCAGGGCTGACCTCGAGGATCTGGGCGCCGGCGCTGACCTCGTGACGATTGACGTGTCCTTCATCTCGTTGCGTCACATCCTGCCGATCGTGCCTGCGCTCCTCGCGGCTGGTGCCGACATCGTCGCACTGGTCAAACCGCAGTTCGAGGCGGGACGCGAGGACGTGGGGCGTGGTGGACTCGTGAAGGATCCCGTTGTGCACGAGCGCGTCGTCTCGGAGGTGACGACCGCCGCCACTGCGGTAGGATTGGTGCGGGTGGGCCTCATCGAATCGCCGATTACCGGAGCTGAGGGCAATCGTGAATTTCTGATGCACCTTCGAGCGCCACACGACCGCAGCGAATCCCACGAACGCGACGCGCGAGTCCCGCCATGCGCGTAGGCGTGGTCAGCAAGCACCACTTGTCCGCGGCCAGTGCCACGCTGTCCGAACTGGATGTCTGGCTGCGCGACCGTGCTGTCAACAGCGTGTGGACAACCGAAGCAGCGGGGTTGATGCCCCCTGGTGAGCGTCACGTCGTCAGTCGGGACCAGATCGCAATGGATGCTGACCTGGTGCTGGTGCTTGGCGGCGA
>JACCSI010000703.1 GCA_013813075.1 Acidobacteriota bacterium
GTTAAAGGTTGCGAGCAGTGTGCCGGCCACTGCGCCGGCGGGTACGCCGGGACTGGTCGGCGTGCCAAAAGTCAGCGCTCCGGAGCCTGCCTGCACGAGAAACGCATCCGCATGCCCGTGGTAACAGCCTTCGAACTTGACGATCTTGTCACGCCCCGTGACGCCACGCGCCACCCGGGCGGCGCTCATCGTGGCTTCGGTGCCCGAGCTGACAAAGCGTACGCGCTGCATGGACGGCACCATCTGGCAGACCAACTCGGCGAGCTCGACCTCGAGAGGGCTCGGCGCGCCGAAGCTGGTGCCCAGTTTCGCTTGCCTGGCCAGGGCCCGAGCCAGGCCGGGTCGTGCATGGCCGTGAATCATCGGTCCCCACGACCCGACGTAATCGATGAACGTATTGCCGTCGATGTCAGTGATGCGGGCGCCGGCGGCGCGCGCGATGAAGCGCGGCGACCCGCCCACCGCCTTGAAAGCGCGAACCGGGGAGTTGACCCCGCCCGGGAGCACTTTGACGGCGCGCTGGAATAGCGTGGTGGACTTACGCGGTGTTTTCACGATGCTTCGAGTCAACGCGGCGACTAGCGTCCTGCGTTTCGATTGATGGCGCGAGCCGCCTCGCGCGCGAAATAGGTAATGATCATGTCTGCACCGGCGCGATGAATCGCGGTCAACGACTCCAGCATCGCCCGCTCTTCTTCGATCCATCCGTTCTGAGCCGCCGCTTTGATCATCGAGTATTCACCGCTCACCTGGTAGGCCGCAGTTGGGCAGGCAAACCGTTCCTTGACGCGCCAGATGATGTCGAGATACGGCAAGGCCGGCTTGATCATGACGATGTCGGCGCCTTCGGCGATGTCGATCTCCACCTCGCGCAGCGCTTCTTCGGCATTTCCCGGGTCCATCTGGTGGCTGCGGCGATCGCCAAACAGGGGCGCCGAATCCGCAGCGTCGCGGAACGGCCCGTAGAAGCCGGAGCAGTACTTCGCCGCATACGACATGATCGAGACCTGATCGAAGCCGCGGGCGTCCAATGCGTGGCGAATGGCGGCGACGCGTCCGTCCATCATGTCGGACGGCGCAACCATATGCGCGCCCGCTTCAGCATGCGCGACCGCGGATCGCACGAGTTGTGCGACGGTCGCATCATTGGCGATGTCGCCATCCGCGATGATGCCGCAATGCCCGTGCGACGTGTATTCGCATAGACACACGTCGGTCACCACCAGCATGTCCGGGACCGCCGTTCTCAGCGCCCGGACTGCCGTAGGCACCGGTCCGGTGGCGTCGTACGCGGCGGACCCGATGTCGTCCTTGTCCCGCGGCAGTCCGAACAGCAGCACCGCGCGCACGCCGTCCGCGAGCGCGCCCTCTGCGTCGCGCACGGTTTCGTCGACGGACAGCTGGAAGACGCCAGGCATCGAGCCCACCGGTCGGCGCACGTTCGCGCCCTCACAGACAAACAATGGAAGGATGAATCGGTCGGGCGAGAGCCGTGTTTCGCGGACCAAGGCGCGCAGCGCCGGCGTTCGACGCAGTCGCCGAGGCCGCCGCGCCAGCTGCAAGGGTGGCGTCATTGCGAGACTGCGAGCGTCTTGAAGTGTGCGACGAGCGCGTCCACCAGCGCCGGAATCGTCGAGGTCGCCGACGTGATCTGAGGGGTGATGCCGTAGCGAATTGCCGCATCCGCCGTCACCGGGCCAATCGTCGCGACGATCGTGTGATTGAGCAGGTCGACGGCCTGGTCGGCACCGTAGATCCCGACGAAGGCGCGGACAGCAGAGGCGCTCGAGAACGTGACCGCGTCGATGCGGCGATCGAGCAACTGACGATAGATGTCGAGGTGCTCATCGCTTTCGGCGGTGACCGTACGGTAAGCAACCACTTCGCTCACCTGGGCGCCGACCGCGCGCAGTTCTTCCGGCAACGTATCGCGGGCGATGTCCGCCTTCGGAAACAGGACGCGCTTGCCCTTGAGCGATCCCGTGGCCTTGAGCGCAGTGACGACACCATCGGCGCTGTGGTCCTCTGGCACAAGATCAAGCTTGATGCCGAACCGCGTCAGGCGTGATGCGGTGCCCGGCCCCACCGCGCACAGGCGCGCGCCCGCCAGCGCCCGGACATCGCGGGGCCCCTGCAGCAGGCGATCCATAAACGCGGTCGCGCCATTGGCACTGGTGAACACGATCCAGTCAAATGCTCCCGCCCGCGCGCAGGCCTCGTCGAGCGGGCCGTAATCTTCCGGAGGAACAATGTTGATGAGCGGTGCTTCAATCGGTTCTGCTCCCTGGGCTTCGAGCAAGTCGACCATTTCCCCGGCCTGCTCGCGCGAGCGGGTGACCAGGACGCGACGACCAAAAAGCGGCCGCTCGTCGAACCATCGCAGGTGATCGCGCAAACCGACGACTTTGCCGACCACCAGCACCCCGGCACCAGAAGGCGCGAGCTCGCGAAAGGCGTCGGACAACTCCTGCAAGGTGCCGGTGCGCGTGTGTTGCGTCAGCAGAGTGCCGTTGCGGATGATGGCTGCCGGTTCGTCGCCGGGCCGTCCGTGCGCGAGCAGCGAGTTGATCATCGACGTCAATTGCTTGGGGCCGGCAAACGACACCAACGTGCCTTCGAGCTTCGCCAGCGCGCCCCAGTCGACCTTGAGTTCCTCGCGACCTTCATCTTCGTAGCCACGGACGAACGTCAACGTGTCACCGGCGCCAGGGTAAGTAACCGGAATGCCGGCGTACGCCGGGGCGGCAATCGCTGGCGGGACACACGGCACCACCTCAAATGG
>JACCSI010000717.1 GCA_013813075.1 Acidobacteriota bacterium
ACCAGAATCTCGAAGCGATGTTGGTTTGGAATCACGTAGCCTGTGTTGAACGCCTCGCCCTGATACCACCCCACCGCCAGCTCTCGGCTGATGGCGTAGCTGCCCTGTGTGAAGAAGCGAGTACCGCGCTCGACTCGGTCGGCGTTCGGAGAACTGTAGCCGGGGATCAAACAGTGCCGTTCGATATGGAGCACACCCCCCGACATCGCGAACGCGGGCGTCAGTCGCAGCTCTCCGGAAACATTGAAGCCCTGCCCCGCAACCTCCGTCAGCCGCTGATACGCTTCGAATTTGAGGGCGGTCAGCAGCTTCACCGAAGGGGGCAACCGCACCGAGACGCCCTGGCGCAGAATGTCGCGGCCGGCCTCGTAGGTGTAGTCCACCGAGACATTGATGCGCGGGCCGAGGCGGCCGCCGACCAGCACCTGGCCGTAGTTGAGATCGCCAAGGTGCCTGAATCGTTCGAACACGTTGGGCGTCCGGAATTCGCCGATATGGCCGACCGTGGCCGCGAGTTGAGCGAACGCCCCCGCGGCCGTGCGAAATGTGGCGCGCTCGCCGAGGATGTAGCCGTCGTTGTCGTACGACGAGACTTCGGTGTTCTCTCCACGGTTGAGATACAGACCGCCGACTTGAAACTCGAGCCCCGTTACAGGTTCCGCCGCGACAAACAGCTGCTTCACGTTGAAGTCGCGCGCGACCTCGCCGATCCCGCCACCGGTGTTATTCCAACCGGAAACAAACTGGCTGCCGCCGAACGCCCCGATATGGACGCTGAAGCGAGCCGCGGGGTCGATTAAAAACCGGGCGCGCACCTGGGGCTGCCACTGATGCGTGCTCGAGGTTATGCGCCCGGTGTTCGACTGAACCCAGCGAAATCGCGACGAGAGGTGCACGTGCTGAAGGTCAACCCAGCGGCGAATTGCTGGAGGTGGCGGTTCAGGGGTTGTCGACGGGTCTGTCGGCGCTTGCGCGGATGCGCTGGCCGCGGAGAGGGCGAGCCCCAAAACGACCAGCGACCGGAATCCCGTGGCGGGCATCGTCTGCCACTATGTTAGTCCGACGTTACCCTGCCGTTGCACGGCCATCACATCTGCGCGACATGCGGCATCGGGCTCGAGTGGCTATACTGATGGCGGTCTTTCCTACTCTCCAGAGGTTGCATATGAAGTCCAGCTTTTCGCGCCCCGGGCGCGCGGTTGCGGCGGCGGCTCTGCTCGCGGCATTCACGCTGACCGGCGCTCCCGTGTCACACCCTGCGCTGCTGGCCCAGGGCGACGCCAACCAGATTGTCCCGCTCAACGCCTACAAAGACCTGAAATGGCGAAACGTTGGCGCGTCGCGCGGCGGGCGGGTGACCGGGTTCGCGGGCGTGCCGCAGCAGCCACATACGTTCTACCAGGGGTCCACGGGTGGCGGGGTGTGGAAAACCGAGGATGCCGGCATCACCTGGTATCCAGTGGGTGATGGGCAAATTACGACGGGCTCGATCGGCGCCATCGATGTCGCGGCATCTAACCCGGACCACGTCTGGGTCGGAACCGGCAGCGCGGCAATTCGCTCGAACGTGATTATTGGTCGCGGCGTCTTCAAGTCAACCGACGCCGGCAAGAACTTTGAGTTCGTCGGGCTGAAGGACGTTGGCCAGATCGGGACATTGCGCGTGCATCCCACCAATCCTGACATCGTCTGGGTGGCGGCGTCAGGGTCGCCATTCGGGCCGACCAACGATCGCGGGATTTACAAGACGACCGACGGCGGCAAGACCTGGAGAAAGACACTCTTCATCGACAGCGAACATGGCGCGCGCGATGTCGAAGTCGATGTGCAGAACCCAAACGTGCTCTACGCAGCGACGTATCGTGGCTTTCGTAAGGGGTGGGACATCATCAGCGGCGGCCCTGCCGACAAGGGCGGCGTCTGGAAGTCCGTTGACGGCGGGGAGACATGGAAAAAGGCCTCAGCCGGCTTACCGGCCACGCTGATCGGCAAGATCGACCTTGATATTGCGCGCAGCAATCCCAAGGTGGTGTACGCAATGGTGGAAGCGCCGACCACGGAAGGCGGTCTGTACAAGTCGACCGACGCGGGCGATTCGTGGGCACTGGTCAACAACAGCCAGAGGCTGCGCGCGCGCCCGTTCTACTTCAACTACGTCAATGTCAACCCGAAAGACGAGAACACCGTGTTCGTCAACGAACTCGGCTTTCATAAATCGACCGATGGCGGCAAGACGTTCACGACCATCAGCACACCACACGGCGACAACCACGGTATGTGGATCAACCCCGACAACC
>JACCSI010000755.1 GCA_013813075.1 Acidobacteriota bacterium
CCATTCCGAACTCAGGCTCACGTGAGTTAGTGTAGCGCCATGAACTTTCCGCCGACGCGTCTGTCGGTCGTCGCGCGCACCCGCAGTGCCGACGATGAGACGCGCCGGCTGGCTTTTGCGACATTGATTGAGGCTACTGGAAGCCGGCGTATAAATACCTGCGTCTCAAGTGGCACCTCGATCCTGATGATGCGGCCGACCTGACCCAGGAGTTCTTTAGCGGGCACGCTTTCGCACCTACCTGCGCCTCTGTCTCGATGGCTTCGCGGCCAATGCCCGAAAAGCCGAGAGCCGCTTGAAACGTGGTGGTGGGGTGACCACCGTTCCACTCGACTTCCAGTCGGCAGAAGGCGAGATCGTGCGTCACGAGCTGTCGGTGCCTGCCGATGTCGACGATCTGTTTTACCAGGAGTGGGTCCGGGCGCTGTTTCAGCGGGCCGTTGACGACCTGCGTACGTCAGCGCGGGCGTCCGGACGAGAAACAATGTTGCGAGTGTTCGAGCTGTATGACCTCAGCGAGCCGCCCGGAGCCCAGCCGACGTATGCCGAACTTGCGCGCCAGCTTGGGCTGACCTCGACCACCGTCACCAATCATCTCGCCGCCATGCGCCGGCAGTTGAGAAAGCACGTGCTCGATCGCCTTCGAGATCTGACAACGACCGACGAAGAGTTTGAGACAGAGTCCAGGAGATTGTTCGGCGCCGCGCGATGAGCACCTGGATAGGCGACGGCACCCTCGCGCATCTTCGCGACGTCGCCGAGTGGCCAGACGTCGGGGAGCGCTACCAGGTCACGGGCCGCCTGGGGCCGCGGCGGCATGGGCGTCGTGTATGCCGCGTTCGACCGCGTTCTCTCGCGCGCCGTCGCCGTCAAGGTTCTTGATTTCGTCGATGTCTCGGGGGAGGCGGGGCGTCGCCTGCAGGGAGAAGCGCGTATCCTCGGCCGCCTCGAACACCCTGGTATTGTTCCCGTACACGACGCGGGGACTCTCCCGGACGGACGCGTGTTCTACGTCATGAAGCTCGTGCGCGGCGAGAGGCTCGACGTAGCACTCGACACCGCGCGGTCCCTGGCCGAGCGTCTCGAACTGTTTCTGCGCATCTGCAACGCGGTCTCGTTCGCCCACGCGCAGGGCATTGTTCACCGCGACCTCAAACCGGAAAACGTGATGCTGGGCAGGTTTGGCGAAGTGCTCGTGATGGACTGGGGTGTGGCCAAAGAGATGGCGTCGCCCGTCGTGGATCACGCTGTCGTCGGCACCCCTGGATTCATGGCGCCCGAGCAGACGCGCCATGCGGCGAGTGTGGACGCCCGCGCAGATGTGTTCGCGCTCGGAGTCATTCTCGGCGCGATGATGTCGTCGCCTGCGCCGAAAGCATTGGCCGCGATCGCGACGTGTGCCCGGGCCGACGTGCCTGGTCAGCGATACGACTCGGTGCAGGCGCTGGCCGCCGACGTCGTGGCGTTCAGGGAAGGGGCGCCGGTCAGCGCGTATCGCGAACGCATTATGGAGCGGTTGGCTCGGGTGTACGGCCGCTACCGGGCGCCGATTCTGCTCGTCCTGGCGTATATGGTCATGCGCGTGGTGTTACTGCTATGGATGCGCGCGTAAGGCAGGAGGGAATTGAAGCTGCGAGGTTGGAAGTTCCGAACTGCGCAGTGAGCTGGAGGACGCGACGTACAGAAACCGCCGGGGGACGTTGAACAGTTTGCAGGAGGGTGTGATGAACAAGCCGGTGTTTGCCATGTTGCTGGGCGGGGTGCTCGGTGTATTCGACGGGTTGACGGCGCTGATTTCTGCACCGGAAACGGCGCCCGACATCGTTGGCATTGTGATCGGCTCGACCGTCAAAGGCGTCATCGCCGGCCTCGTCGTCGGTCTGGTCGCCCAGCGCACGCAGTCGCTCACCGTTGGCATTGGCGTCGGGCTTGCGGTCGGCGCCGGGCTTGCCGCTCTCGTCACGATCGGCAATCCCTACTTCTGGGAGATTGTGTTGCCTGGTGCGGTGGTCGGCGTCATTGTCGGGTACGCCACGTTCAAGTACACGCCGCGAAACACCCGGCGCGCCGTTTAAGTTGAACCCGGAATCTGCACTTTGAAGTGACAAGTTCACCGTCCGAGGCAAGCACATCTAGTACGTCCACAGACGCACTCCGACCAGGTCGTGTGCCCGCAAATAGACTGTCAGCACGCCCATGGCGAGCGCGACCACGGTGGCGTAAATGATCACAAGCCGGCTTGCGCCCTCCCGCGCGGCGGCCACCGTAAACC
>JACCSI010000017.1 GCA_013813075.1 Acidobacteriota bacterium
GCGTTGTTCGGGCTGGCGGGCGACTACGTGCAGCGCATCTACCGCCAGAGTTCGGGTCGGCCGTTTTTCCTGGTGAGGCGCGTGCACGAACCCGGGGCGACGCTTTGATCATTCGGACCCTGCAGGCCCTCGACCTGCCTATCGTTGAACCGCTGGTTCGGAGTTATCCCTTCAAGTCGTATCGCAACTACCGTGTCCTGGCGCGTCACGCGCAGTCCGCGGTGATGATGGCGGAAATCACTGACACGATCACGCGGCGCGAAGGCGTGGTCCTTCATCTCCGCGGCGACGAAGCCGACGCTGTCGTCGTCGCGCGAGCCCTCGAGTGGGAAACGGAGTTTTTCGGCATACCGATGGGCAGAATCGAATACCTGCTGGCGTCTGATCGCTCCGTGCTGCCGAACGCGCTCGAGCGCGCGGTTGACGCACTGCGTGAACGCGGGGTCAGGCATGTCAGTCTGCGGGTCGATGTCGCCGACATCGAGACCATGGCGCTGGTCGAGGCGCACGAGTTCCGCTTGATGGATTCCCTGGTGACGTACACCACACGGCCCCGTAAGGAACCGCCCAACGTGGTGCGCGAGCTCGGAAGCATACGTAACTTCCGTCCCAGCGACGGACCGGAACTCCTTGCGATTGCCGCCCACGCTTACTCGGGATTTCGTGGACGATTTCACCTCGATCCCCATATCGCCAATGACCGTTGCGACAGCTTCTATGTCGAATGGGCCCGCCAGTCGATTGCGATGATCATGGCCGACATGATTCTGGTGTCGGAAGGCGCCGACGCCCGACTGCTCGGCTTTCTGGCGTTCCGCAAGCGAGAACCGGTGTCATCGGTGGGCGGCTCCACGGTTTACGGCGGCGGACTCGGCGCCTGCCGCGTCGACAGCCCCGGAGCGTACGCCGGACTGATTCGTGCGGGCACCATCTGGGCGCACGAGCGAGACGGGGTCGCCGAATGCCAGACGCAGAATTACAATTTTCCGACGATTCGTATCTACGAAGCCGTCGGCGCGCACTACGTCCGCGCCGAATACACCCTACACCGCTGGCTAGGCTGAGTTATAATCGCACGTCTGTTCGGATTGGGCGGCTAGCTCAGCTGGGAGAGCGCTGCGTTCGCAATGCAGAGGTCGGGAGTTCGATCCTCCCGCCGTCCACCAGCCTTCGCTGTCTTCCTGACGCACAGCTTCGGCTCGGCTACCCGGCGCTTGGCTGGTGTCCTCGAACCGCCACATACTCTAACCTTCCGCCGTAGTTGAGCGTCTTAACAATATGAGGTTCTCTTCCGCGGCGCTCGTCCTGGGGCTGGCCATCGCGGCCTCGCCGCTCACCGCGCGGCAGGCAGCGCCGGGGACGCCCGAGCAACTCGCAGCGCGCATCCAGCAGCGCTACGACGCCATTCGCGACTTCGAAGCCTCGTTTGTCCAGACCTACCAAGGGGGCTTGTTGCGGACCAAAACCACCGAGGAAGGCACCGTCGCCATCAAGCGGCCAGGCCGTATGCGCTGGATTTACACCAAACCCGAACGGAAGGAATTCGTCTCGAACGGCGAGCGGGTGTATTCCTACCTGCCGGTAGACAAACAGGTCATCGTCAGTCCGGTACCGGCCGATGACCAGACCACGCCTGCACTCTTCCTCACCGGCCGCGGCCATCTGGTTCGCGATTTCAACGCCAGCTTCACGGTCGTGCCCGGAGCCGGGCAGGGCACGCTGGGGCTGAAGCTGGTGCCGAAAAAGTCCGACCCTGAAGTCGAATGGTTGATGCTGGCCGTCGATCCCTCAACGCTCCAAATCCGCCATTTGGTCGCGTTGGACCGACAGGGCGGCCAGTCGTCGTTTGCCTTCAGTAATTTGAAGGAAAACCGCAACTTGTCCGATAAAATCTTCGAGTTTCAGGTTCCCCGTGGTGTAGATGTCATCACCAACGGCGTGCCCGCGAACCGCCGTTGATTCGTTACCTGCCGCTCGTCCTCTGCTTGACACTGGCCGTCGCCGGGTGCGCGACCAGTAATTCTCTGCGTGCGGCCAGGTTTGCCGAAAGCCAACAGGACTTCGATCGCGCCGTCGTTGAGTACACGAAGGTCGTGCGCGCTCGTCCGGACGATCGCAACGCCCGGGCGTCGCTCGAACAAGCCAAAGTCCGCGCGGCACAGGACCATTACACTCGCGCGCGCCGCATGGCGTCCGTGGGCAAGCTCGAAGAAGCCCTCATCGAATATCAGCTTGCCGCCGAACTGAATCCTTCGAACGAGGCCATCCAAGAAGAGATGCGCAGGGCGCGGGGACAACTGCGCGCCAAGGTTGCCGTCAACGCGTCCGGGAAGACGCAGCTCGAAACGCTGATTCAACAGAGTCTCGACGCCCCATTGCCCGGTGCGGATCTGCCGGACGATATCGCGCTGCCCGACACCTTGATGTTCCGAGACGCGAGTGCGCGCGTCGTGTACCTGGCCATTGGCCAGTACGCGAACCTCAATATTGCATTCGATCCGGCGTTTCGCGACCAGAACATCACCGTTGACCTGCGCAAGGCGAAGCTTGCGGAAGCGTTCGACTCCGTCTCCTCCGCGACGCGGAATTTCTGGAAAGCCAGCGGTCAGCGTACGGTCACCGTGATTCCCGATACCCCAGCCAAACGTCGGGAATACGAGGACGAGATTGTCCAGACCTTCTATCTCAGCAACGCCGACCTGAAAGAGACGATCGACATTCTCCGTATCGTCGTGGACGCGCGCCGCATCGCAGCGCTCACCGCGACCAACGCCATCACCATCAAAGAC
>JACCSI010000021.1 GCA_013813075.1 Acidobacteriota bacterium
CTATCGGTTCGCGGTCACGATTTCTGAACAATCGGCGGGTATTGCCGCCGAAGCCACCGTGACATTTCGGTTGCTGGCCCCGGCATCCCATATCGAGCTCGATCTCGTCGCCGCGACCAGAGAAACGGGCATGGTCGTGTCGGCCGTCACGACTGGCGGACGAGCCGTGTCCTTCGAGCATCAGAACAATCGGCTCCGTGTACCGGTGCCCTCGACCATCACCCCCGGGCACGATGTGTCCTACACCATCGTCTATGGCGGCACTCCCGCCGAGGGGCTGAAAGTCTTCACCAACATTCATGGCGAACGGGTCGTGTTCAGCGAAGGGTGGCCGAATCACGCGCGGCATTGGCTGCCGATGATCGATCATCCGTACGACAAGGCTACCGGCGACATGATCGTCACGGCACCAGCACAATTCCAGGTGGTTTCAAACGGTCTACTTGTCGAAGAGGTCGACGTGGGCGTCGGTCAACGCCGTACGCACTGGAGGCAGTCGGTGCCGATCGCGTCGTGGTTGTTTGCCGTGGGCATCGCCCGCTTCGACGCGCATCATTCCGGCAGCGCGCACAATGTGCCGCTGCAGACGTGGGCCTATCCGCAGGACCGCGTCACCGCACGCACGCTGTTCGAAGAGACGTCACGCCGCGCGCTCGACTTCTTCAGCACGCGCATCGGGCCGTATCCGTATGAGAAGCTCGCCAACGTCCAGGCCTCGGGCTTCGGTGGCGGGATGGAGAACGCGACCGTCATCTTCTATGGCGAGAAGGGCGTCGCATCGGGCCGCGGGCCTGTGGTTCACGAGATCGCGCACCAGTGGTTTGGCAACTCGGTCACCGAACGGGATTGGGACGATGTGTGGTTGAGCGAAGGTTTTGCGACGTACTTCGCGCTGCTGTACGACGAACAGTTCGGGGGCCGCGACGTCTTTGTCGACGGTCTTCGTCGCAGCCGCGCCTCAATCCTGGAACACGCGATGAAGCTGCCGGACACGCCGGTGGTGCATCGCAACCTCGACGACATGGAGCGGGTACTCAACAACTTCGTCTATCAGAAAGGCGGGTGGGTGCTGCACATGCTTCGCGATGAAGTCGGTGCAGATGCCTTCTGGGCCGGCACGCGCGAGTACTACCGGCGCTACCGGGATCGCAATGCCTCGACCAGCGATTTTCGACAGGTGATGGAACAGGTCAGCGGCAAAGAGTTAACCTGGTTTTTTGCGCAGTGGCTCAATCGTGGTGGCAATCCACGCCTCGAGGGCAGCTGGCGCTACGACGCGCGCCGCAACATGGTAGACGTCACGATCACGCAGGCGCAGGCCGGCGAGCCGTTCCGCCTCAAGCTCGCGATCGGTATCCGATCGCCGAATGGTGTACGGACAGAAGTCGTGCAGGTCGATCGCTCGACCGTGACGGTGTCATTGCCAGCGGATGTCGAGCCGGCGGCGCTGGTGTTCGATCCAGATACCTGGACGCTGGCCGACTTCGGTTCGCTGGTCCTTACGCGCAGCTCACAGGTCGGGCGTCAGTAAGTGCATTCTCAGAACGTGACGCCGGCGCTCACACCGAAAGTGCGTGGCCGGCCCGGTTCGCCGATAAAGCCGGACGGCGCGAGGCCGGGGTACGCAAACGCGAGCGGCACGTACCGCGTGTCGAAGGCGTTACGCATCCAGAGTTCCGCAAACACGAGCCGTGTGCGCGCGCCGGCGCGGACGTTGACGAGCGAGTATGCATCCTGGGCGGCGGCGTTGGTGTCGTCGTAATGGAACGCGCCGTACGACACGGCCTCGCCACGGCCGTAGAGCGTAAATTCTGACGTCACCGCGCCGGAGAGCTGCGCCCCTATGGAAAACGTGTAGCCGGGCGTGAACGGCAGCTCGTTGCCGGAGACATCGACGCCGCTCGAGATGGTGCCGTCGTCAAAGCGCGCCCGCGTGTAACCCACCGCAGTGAAGACATCAACCCCTTGCGCCGGACGCGCGTTGAGCTCGAGTTCGACGCCGCGGCTCGTGGCGCTGCCGACATTCGACACGTAAAACTGGCCGGGGACTCGAGGGTTCGGCAGGTTCAACTGCAGATCGGTCCAGTCGATGAAGAACGCTGATGCATTGGCGTTGAGGCGGCCGCCAGCCCACGTCGTCTTCGCGCCGCCTTCGACGTTCCAGGTGTGCTCCTCGCCATACGCTTCGTTGCCCGAGGGCGAGGCCGGATTGAAGCCGCCGGCCTTGAAGCCGCGCGCAGCCGATGCATACAGCATCCGGTTCGGATGCAGGCGGTAGGCGATGGCCACCTGCGGTGAAATGTTGGAGAAGTCCTCTTCGGCATCCACGGTCGCCGGCGGTGCAATCATCGGGTCATAGAACGTCTCGAGGAGCGCCGTCTTGGATTCGCGATCCAGGCGCGCTCCAAACGTCACGTCAAGCGATTCGCGAACGGTCGCCGTGGCCTGCGCGTAGATGCCGACACCGACATCGTCCAGCGCGGCGCGCGGCGACGTCTGCCGCACCGGGAACGGAATCTGGGGAGACAGGGTGAAAGCGCCGAGGCTGTTGACGGCGTCCTGATGGTAATCCTGGGTGAAGACCAATAGGCCGGACTGCCATCTCAAGGTCGCGCTCGACCCGAGGCGCAACGGCGCAACGGCACTGGATGCGACGCGGACCTCTTGCGTGAACTGCGACGCCTTCTCGACGTTGCTGCGAGTGGCGATCGGCCGTTCGGTGTAATCGAGGTCGGTTGAGTCGTCGGTGTTCCACTTGACGACGCCGCTGGTCGCCGTCACGGCGACGCGCCCGCCTTCGTAGCGATTGAGCAGCGTGGTGTTGAAGACATCGCGATTCGTGAAGCCCTCGAAATTGCGCTGCACTTCGAACGGGGTTCGTCTCACCGCGTCGAGATCGTTGAGGGCGTAGTCGCCATCGCGGCCGCGCTCGGCCGAGATGATGACCCGCGTCTCCCACCGTCGCGACGGCGTCCAGAGCGCCTGCGCCTTGCCGAAGTTTGCCGAGCGCGAGTCAAGGTCGTTCCCGGTGCGGGTGTTGATGGTGAAGCCGTCGCGCTCGGAGTGGCCACCTGAGACGCCGACGGCCCATCGCTCGCTGATCGGCCCGGACACGCCGCCACGCACTTCGCGGGACGCATGGTTGCCAAACGGCGCGGTCAATGTGCCATTCCAGTTCGCGAGTGATGGACGCTCACTCGCAATATTGATGACCCCACCAAGGGTATTGCGGCCGAAAAGTGCGCTTTGTGGGCCGCGCACGAACTCCACCTGTTCGATGCCGGTGAACTCCACGCTCGAGGCGTTGGCGTTCAGCTGCGGCACGCCGTCGATGTAAGTGGTAATCGCGGGATTGGCCGGACTCGAACCGACGCCGCGGACGCGCGCGTTGCTCAACTTGCGCGCCGTGAACTCGGTAAACACCGTATTCGGCGCGAGGATCGCGGCGTCGCTGATAAACGTCACATCCGACCCACGCAACCATTCCTTCGAGACCGCCGTCACGCTGACCGGCACTTTCTGCGCGTCGGCCGGTTCTTTCTGTGCGGTGACGGTGACGGTTGGCAGCGTGACGGTCGGCGTGGGTGCCGGTTGTGCCGCCGCGACCGCAGGACCAAGGAGAGCAACCACGGCAAGCGCAGTGCCTCCGCACACACGGAACAGAAAGGGCATCTGGTAATTATCGTCCGGTTTCCATCAGTGCGGACGAGTGTGTGACAAGAGGTGTGACAACTGCCTTGACCGGTTCCTGCACGAAGCCCATACTCCTGCTCAGCACGGCTCCGTGCGCGTTCTTTGTCATGGCGTTGGCTTGTCATCCGGGTTCAAGGAGGGTGTATGCATCGGTCGACAGTGTTGCGGGGGCTGCTCGCCGTCGCGCTGGTAGTGGCAGTCGCGCCGCTGGTGTCCGCTCAGGGGACCACCGGAAGCATCAGTGGCATCGTCAACGACCACTCCGGGGCGGTGTTGCCCGGTGTGACGGTGACGGCCAGCGGACCTTCGGTCATGGGGGCCCCCACAGCGATTACCAGTGATCAGGGGCAGTATCGATTCCCCGCCTTGCCGCCGGGCACCTATCGCCTCGAGTATCAGCTCGGCGGCTTCTCGACGGTCGTTCGGGAGGGCGTCGTCGTCAGTCTCAGTTTTGCGACCGCCATCAACGTCCAGATGCAGATTGCGACGCTCAACGAAACCGTGACGGTCACCGGTGCGTCGCCGGTCGTTGATACCCAGAACACCACCATTCAAACCAACTTCACGCAGGACATGATCAAGAGCCTCCCCAACGCGCGCGATATCTGGGCGCTGATCGCGGTCGCGCCGGGTACGACGATGAGCTCGTTCGACGTGGGCGGGTCGCGTGCGGGCACCCAGACCGGCTACAGCGCGTATGGCCGCAGCGGTCAGGTGCGCGTGCAGGTCGATGGCGCGAACGCGACCGAAGACACCGGCGGCACCGGCTATTTCAACTACGGCGCCTTCGAGGAAGTTTCGATCGGCACCGACTCGAACGACGCGTCGATGCCGACACCGGGTGTGCAGATCAACGCGGTCGTGAAGTCCGGCGGCAATCAGTTCCGCGGCGACTTGTATGCCGACTTCCAGCACAACTCCATGCAGGGGACGAATGTGACCGACGAGATCCGTAGAAAAGGACTCGGCGAAGGCACGCGGATCACGAAGTACTACGACCCAAACCTCGGGATCGGCGGACCGATCAAGCGCGACAAGGTGTGGTACTTCGTGTCGCTCCGCAATCAGTACAGCGGCACCAACATCGGCGGCTTCCCGATCGAAAGCCCGGGCACGTTCGAGTTCCAAAGCCGGCTGGAGAACCTCACCGAAAAGACCACCTACCAGCTTTCGCCGAACAACAAGTTGTCGCAGTTCATGGAGTTGCGCCGCAAACTGCAGCCCAGCCGCGGCGCCGGCAGCACCGCGTACCAGGACGCGGTCTACAAGCAGGAGAGCATCTCCTCGTACGGCACTGTCGAATGGAACTCGATCGTGAGTACGGCGTTCTTCATGAACACACGTTTCTCGTCGTGGGGCTACAACTGGCCGAACTATGCCTACGGCAGCGGCGGACTGCAGGCGGAGATTCAGCCGCGGCGCACCGAGCGTCTGACCGGCAACGTCGCCGGAGGCGCCCGTGAGGACAAACTCCATCGGCGGCGCTGGCAGTTCGACTGGACGGGAACCATGTTCAAAGACGAACTGCTCGGCGCCAATCACACGCTCAAATTGGGGTTCACCGGCGAACGCGAAAAGGAACACGATCTCGACAACGGATTTGCCGGCGAATACACCGCGCAGTTCGACAGCGCCGCCGGTCAGGGAGACTTCTTCCGCCCATGGCGCGTGCAGATCGGCAACACGCCGCGCTTGTCCAAGAACAACCTCCAACACTTTGGCGGTTTCGTTCAGAACCAGATGGTGTTCAGCCGCAACATCACGGTGAACGCAGGGTTGCGGTGGGATTACTACCACGTCTACTACCCCGAGAACACGATTCCCGAGGGTCCGTACCGCGACTTCTTCTATGCGGGCGCGGCGTTGCCCAACGGGTACTCCGTCCCCGCGTCGTTCCCAGATTTCCGCATCCCTGGCAATCCGGACGTGCTCACGTTCCCGAGTGGAATCGCCCCACGGTTTGGCGTCGCGTGGGACATCGCCGGAGACGGCAAGACCGTCCTGAAGGCCAACTGGGGACGTTACCAATCGAACCCGGGCCCGCAGAACTTCGTCAACCCGATTCAGAGCCAGACCGCGACGTTCGAGTGGAACGATTGCCGGAACGCCGGCGGCGCGCCAGTGGCATGCGCGGCCGGGCAGTTTGGCGACCGTCAGTTCACACTGAATGAGTTAGGCGCCTTCGTCAGCAGCGCCGGTGGATCGTTCAACACGATCGACCCGAATCTGAAGCAGGAATACAGCAACGATCTCAGCTTCTTCGTTGAGCGCGAGCTCGTGAGCGACCTCGGCATCCGCGCCGGCTATGTCCGCAAGGACGGCAACAACAACTGGCAGGAAGTCCAGGTCGGGCGACCGTACGCCGGCTACAGCGATCAACGCACCTTCAACGATCCGGGACCAGACGGCGTACTCGACACGGCCGACGATGGCGCGCCGTTCGTGGCGTTCGACTATCCGGCCGGCCCGGCGCCGCCGGCCAGCCGCACGATCTTGAGCAACCGGCCCGAGATCGAAACATGGGATCAGAACATCGACGTCAC
>JACCSI010000037.1 GCA_013813075.1 Acidobacteriota bacterium
CTGCGGACGTCGTGCGCGTCGTTTCGGACCAGCTCTCGAGTGACGACGTGCAAGCCATCATCACGACGGGCGGCACCGGGCTGACGTCACGTGACAGTACCTACGAAGCGATCACTACGTTGATGGAGAAACGCCTCGACGGTTTTGGCGAGCTGTTCCGGATGCTGAGTTACCACGACATCGGGCCGGCGGCGATGCTGACCCGCGCCGTCGCCGGCACCGCCCGCGGCAAAGTCATCGTCTCGTTGCCTGGCTCCGAAGGCGCCGTGCGCCTTGGCGTCACGAAATTGCTGCTGCCCGAAATTGGGCACCTGGTGCAACAAGTAGCAAAATGAGCTGAAGAGCGGCGGGGCTGCTGCCCGCGCTCGCCGACAAGAACGAGAACGAACGACATGTCCCAGGCGATGCGCCCCATACGCGAGACGATCCCCCTCGAGGAAGCCCGCGCGCTGATTGATGACGTCATCGCGCCGATCACGCGAACCGAGCGCCTGAGTCTGGTCGCTGCCAACGGGCGCGTGCTGGCATGCGACATCATCTCGAATCGCGACGTGCCGCCCTTTGCGCGCGCCGGCATGGATGGATACGCGGTGGTCGCGGAGGACACGTTTGGCGCCAGCCGCTACGAACCCAGAACATTGCGCGTGGTGGAAAAGGTCTACACCGGCCAGGTGCCGAGCAGACCCGTCGGCCCGGGCCAGGCCGCGGAGATAGCGACCGGCGCGCCGATGCCCGACGGCGCCAACGCCGTGGTAATGGTGGAAGAAACTGAGCGGGCGGGACCGGACGACGTGCGGATTTTGACGCCGGTGTATCCGCGGCAGAACGTCGGCAAGCAGGGCGCGGACATCGTGGAGGGCCAAACCGTCTTGCGTGCCGGCGACGTGCTCAACCCCAGCCGGATCGGCGCCATCGCCGCGCTTGGCCGGATCGACGTTGAGGTCTATCAGCGTCCATCGATCGCGATTCTCTCGACCGGCAACGAGATCGTCGAACCAGGCACACCGCTCCGGCCGGGCCAGATTTACGACATCAACCGCTACACACTCGCCGCCATCATCGCCGAGCACGGCGGTGCACCGGTGGAATATCAGACCGCGCAAGACACACTCGAGGATCTCGAGGGCGCGATCGACCGCTGCCTGACTGCAGACGTGATGGTGTTCTCGGGCGGAAGCTCCGTCGGCGAACGCGATTTGATCCTCGACGTCATCGGTCACCGCGGAGACATCGTCTTTCACGGCATCGCCGTCAAACCTGGCAAGCCCACGGTGTTTGGCGTCATCAGCGGCAAAGCGGTGTTCGGGATGCCGGGCTATCCGACGTCCTGTTTGTCCAACGCCTACATGCTGCTGGTGCCGGCGCTCCGACGCATGGCGCGCTTGCCACCCCGCCACGTGAGAACCGCGACGCTGCCGATATCGCAGCGCATCGTTTCGACCACCGGCCGCCACCAGTTTTACACCGTGCGTCTCGTTGATGGCCAGGCGCACCCGGCGTTCAAGGCGTCCGGAGACATCACGTCGATGTCGCAGGCAGACGGCTACATCGAAATCCCCGCCCAGACCGACATCGTTGAAAAGGGGGAAATCGTCGAAGTGAAGTTGTTCTGATCGTTGTGTTATTCGAACGCCCACCGGCTTTCGAGCGTGACGATCGTCAGTCGATGGCCGGCAAATTGCCGCCGCACGACTGCCCCACCACTCACCAATCCTACCGACGCGTTCATCGTCCACCACTTCGTCAACCGCGCTTCGGCGGATGTCTGCAGAAACGTTCCGAGAGCGGTTTCACCGCCCGACAGGCGCGACGAGTAGCCGAAGTAATTGCCGCGGACTGCGGTGGCGCCGGTCCCGCTGTACCAATGATCGTTCGCATCGACCAGTGAAAGGCGGTGCAGTTCGACCGAGACGCCGACACGGGCGTGCGGCTGCACGCGCACTTCAGCGGAGAGGTCGCGCAGGTTCATCTGCGCGTACGTGCCGGCGAGTAGATCGGGCCGAGTCGTCGGCAGCATTGGAAAGAAGGTGCGATGAGTTCCGTCTAGCGGCATCCCGTCGCCCGACGCGTAAACGATGCCGCCGCGGATGGCCGGTGCCCATCGCGTTTGTGGCCAGCGATACCCGGCGTCGGCGATTGCGCTGAACGCGTGGTGCAGGTCCCCATACCAATCCCCGAACTGTGTCGCGGCCCACACCACCGTCTGGGCGCGCCCGTTCCCGAGCCGGTATTCGCGGACGTGGGACGCGCCAATGGTGCCGATGCTGATCTTCACGGCGTCGGGTATGGCAATGCCGTTGTCCGGACGCACGCGAATGGGACGGGTGTCGCGGTAGTGATGGCCAAACAGGCTCGCCCCACCTGATGAAAACGACAGCGTGGATACGCGCACTTTGCCCATGGTGGGACTCGCGGACTCCTCGTAGGCGCCCTGCGTTGGCATCACATACGATGCGCGCGCTTGCCAGTCCGGATTGGCGTAGTCCACGCGTACGCCGTCAAACGCGCGCTCGGACATGGTCCAGTCAGCGTTGCCGATTAATCGACCGGACAGGCGCGCCGATTCGGGATTCGATGCGTACGCCATGCGGCCGGCTTCGATCGACAGACCGGGCACGACCTCCTTCATCCGAATCGACATCGACTTGAAGTAGAGCTGATACGCACGCGAGTTCTGCGCGGCGTGAAAGTAGACGGGACCGGGCCCGAGGGGGCCGGGTCCGACCGCACCACGGGGCAGACCAACCAGTTGCGCATACTGGAACGCGCCCTGCACCTCGAGGCGCCGCGACTGCACGCGCACCCCTAAGGTCGCGCGGTTTCCCACGAATGCATAGGTCGGGTCGCCGCCGTCGGCGGACGGCTCAAAGAA
>JACCSI010000063.1 GCA_013813075.1 Acidobacteriota bacterium
GCTGGCTTCATGATGGGTTTATCCCCGGAACGTCGGTTCTCGGCATGTCGGCTGCTGCGGGTGGCGCGGGCGGCGCAACGGCTTCCGGCCCTGCGGGTGCCTCCAGTGGAACAATGGCTGCAAGCGCGGCCGCATCGCAAGCAGCTACGACCGGCAGTGCCGCGCCGTCACCGTCGGTCCCGGCGCCCTCAGCCCAAGCACCCGCACTCGCTGCACCCGCACCCGCTGCACCCCAGGCGCCGCAGGCCCCTCCGGTCACGCCAATTGCGGGAATGGAAGTGAATTTCCGCCGCGATCCGACCATTTACGACGGCCGCTTCGCCAACAACGGCTGGTTGCAGGAGCTGCCCAAGCCGGTCACCAAGCTGACGTGGGACAACGCGGCGCTGATTGCGCCCGCGACAGCCGAACGGCTGGAGGTCGAAAACGGCGACATCATCGAGGTGACGCACGAGGGCCGGCGGCTGCGAGTTCCGGTCTGGATTACGCCAGGGCAGGCGCAGGATGCGCTGACGGTGTCGCTCGGTTACGGCCGGACCCGCGCCGGCCGCGTTGGCAACGCCACCGGCTTCAACGGCTACGTGCTGCGCGGCAGCAACTCGCCCTGGTTTGGCGCCGCTGAAGTCTCCGTCACCGGCGACGACTATCCCCTGGTCAGCACGCAGGATCATTGGTCGCTCGAGGGCCGCAACATCGTACGCTCCGCGGCGCTTGGCGAATACACCGCCAATCCCGGATTTGCCCGCGAGATGGAGCATCTCAAGCTCGATAAACCGATCTCGCTGTATCCGCCCCACGATTACAGCCAGGGCCACCAATGGGGCATGGCCATCGACATCAATACCTGCACCGGGTGCAGCGCGTGTGTCATCGCGTGCCAGGCGGAAAACAACATTCCGGTCGTCGGCAAGGATCAGGTGTCGCGCAATCGCGAGATGCACTGGTTGCGCGTGGATCGCTACTACACCGGTCCCATCGACAATCCCGACACCTTCCTGCAGCCGCTGCCGTGCATGCAGTGCGAGAACGCCCCGTGCGAAGTGGTTTGCCCGGTGGCCGCCACCGTCCACAACGACGAAGGCCTGAACGACATGGTCTACAACCGTTGCGTCGGCACGCGCTACTGCTCGAACAACTGTCCGTACAAGGTGCGTCGCTTCAACTTCCTGCTCTATCAGGACTGGAATACGGAAAGCATCAAGATGCAGCGCAACCCGGACGTCACCGTCCGCAGCCGCGGCATCATGGAGAAGTGCACCTACTGCGTGCAGCGCATCAACGACGCGCGCATCCAGTCGAAGCGTGAAGACCGCGAGATTCGCGACGGCGAAGTGCTGACGGCCTGCCAGTCGGTCTGCCCGACCGAATCGATAGTGTTCGGCAACATCAACGACCCGAACAGCCGCGTCTCGCAGCTGAAGGCCGGGCCGCGTAACTACGCGATGCTCGAGGAGCTCAACACCCGGCCGCGTACCACGTACCTGGCGGCCGTCCGCAATCCGCATCCGTCGCTGCCGACCAACACCAGCGTCGGTGGACACACCGAAGATCACAGCTCCGGATCGAGCGACCAGCACTGATGGCGAACCACCTTCGTACCTCCACCAGCGTCCTCGACGTCCCGGTCATCGCGCCGGGCCATGACTTCGAGACCGTCACCGAAACGGTCGCGCAGATTCCGCTGTCCAGGCGCACGCCGCTTGGCTGGGTGCTCGGCTTCCTCATCGGCCTGACCCTGCTCGGCGGCCTGACGATGGCCCTGGGCTGGCTGCTGCTCACCGGCATCGGCATCTGGGGCAACAACATCCCGGTCGCGTGGGCGTTCGACATCATCAACTTCGTCTGGTGGATCGGTATCGGCCACGCCGGCACGCTGATCTCGGCGATCCTGCTGCTCTTCAAACAGCAGTGGCGCATGTCGATCAGCCGCTTTGCCGAAGCGATGACGATCTTCGCGGTCATGTGCGCCGCGATCTTTCCGATTTTCCACACCGGCCGCCCGTGGCTGGCCGCCTACTGGCTGTTCCCGTATCCCAACACGATGGGCCTGTGGCCGCAGTTCCGCAGCCCCCTCATCTGGGACGTGTTCGCCGTCTCGACCTACGCGACGGTGTCGTTGGTGTTCTGGTACGTCGGCCTCATTCCGGACTTCGCGACGATGCGCGATCGCGCCGTGTCGCGGGTGAAGCAGGTCGTGTTCGGCGCGCTCTCGCTCGGCTGGCGCGGCTCCGCCCGTCACTGGCATCGCTACGAGGTGGCGTCGTTGATTCTCGCGGGCCTGTCGACACCGCTGGTGCTCTCGGTGCACACGGTCGTGAGCTTCGACTTCGCGGTGTCGGTGATGCCTGGGTGGCACGCGACGATATTTCCGCCCTACTTCGTTGCCGGCGCGATCTATTCCGGTTTCGCGATGGTGTTGACCCTCGCCATCCCGATTCGGGCCGCGTACAAGCTCCAGGACTTCATCACGATGAAGCACATCGACAA
>JACCSI010000077.1 GCA_013813075.1 Acidobacteriota bacterium
ACGGAGGTGGTGGCGCAGTTACCACGGGTGCCGACGGTGCCGGCGGCGTGCTTCCGCACACCTCCGAAGAGCGCTCGCTCAGCGTGCCGCCGCTGTTGTATGCCAGCACGGCAAAACAGTAACGAACGCCGTCGCTGAGCCCACTAATGCTGGCCGTCGTCGCTCGTCCGACGTCGACTTTTAATGCGTATGCGCCCGACGTCGTTCCGTAGAGGATGACATGCCCAACCGTGCTGGCATCCGTAGGGGAATCCCACTCGAGCGTGAGATTGGCCGCGTCGGCGTTGGTGGCGAAAACTACCGTCAGTAACGGCAGGACAAACAGCAGAGTTACGAAACGTCGCATGCCAGCTCAAGGGCAAGCGACATTCCAGCCCAGCTTGCTGCACACGCATGCGTGCGCTCACGCCTGCTTTCATCGATTCGGGGGCGTTGCAGGGCGCTACGGTAGAGCTGTTAATTTCGATCCTGACGAGCCAGTTGCAAATCCGTCAAGGTTGGAACGACGCGAGATCGGCTATCGTCGAACGCGGCACGCGACGGCCCGTGAAGCTTGCTGCGAAGCCGAAACGGCTTCGTGAAATCACCGACGCTGACGCGCGATGGCCCCTGCAGTGGCGCTCGATCAGGGACGGTTAGGGTGCGCCCGGCGCTCGCCGGCCGCGGACGACGACTCGGGGACACTAGTGGTCCCCGGCGCCGGATCGGTGCGGCGGCGGCCGGGAGAGGGCGCGCCGCGACGGTCGGCGCTTAGCGGATTCCGCCGATCCGGGAACGGCAGCGTGACGGGACTTGTTGTCCTGGCCGCCTGTGGCGACCCCGCGACTCCCACGGGACTGCTGTCGCGGTCTCCGAGCACCACCCTGACACAGGCCCGGCCCGCTTCTTTGGCGCGATACAGCGCCATGTCCGCACGCCGGATGATGGCATCGACATCGGTTTCGCCCGGGCGACAAATCGTCAGGCCAATGCTCGCGCTACTCGAAACCGGCCCCGCCGGCGTCGGTACGACCGTGGCGGCAATGTTGCGCAGCAGCCCGGCGGCGACCACTTGAGCCCGGTTCAGGTCCGTATCAGGGAGCACGATGAGAAATTCCTCGCCGCCCCAGCGACACCGGACGTCACTTGCCCGCAAAGTCGTCAGCATCGTCCGGCCGACGGCGGTCAGCACCGCGTCGCCACTGCCGTGACCAAACCGATCGTTGATGGATTTGAACCGGTCGAGATCGAGCATCAGCACCGCCATCGAGACGCCGGTGCGTTGCGCGCGTTTCGATTCTGCCCGGAATCGACTCAGCCCTTCGCGGCGTGTCGCCGCGCCGGTCAACAGGTCGACAAGGCTGGCTTCCTTCAAGGTCTCCACCATGTGCGCGGTGTTCACCGCTTGCGCAATGATCGGGGCGATGAGTTGCATCAGACGCTTCACCTGGGGTGGCAATTCGAGAGCGCTGTCCACGCCGATGCCCCCGATCACGTCCGGCCCGATGCGTAGCGCATACGTGGTCCATGCCTGCCCATCGGCATTCAAGAGCGCTCCAGGCGCGGCATTGAGGGCGGGCGCAACAATGACCTGTCGGCGGTTTTCGAGGTAGCTCGTGATCCACACGACACGCGAGCCCAGCATACGAGGGAGATGCTTCTGGAGCGTCGCGCGGAGACCGTCGTGTTCCGGCGACGCGACGAGTTCTTGCATGAACGATAAGAACGACTCGTCATTGATTGCAGTGTCCGCGGACTGTTGCGGTCCAGACCGAACGTCCGTGGCGGCATCACCGTCGTCATCGAGCGGTCGCCGGTCTCCGACAGCGGGATCCGGCGAGATCGCCAACATCTCTTCGCCTGTCAGAGGCTCAATGGGACGGGTCCGTAAGCCCCCGGCGCGTCCAATCGCAAATACCGCTAAAGAAGTCATCATCAGGATGCCGAACGCGGCATCGCCGGATATCTGGGGCAGGGTGACGAACACGACCAGCGCTAGACCCGCCAGCAGCACCAGCGGTGTGGCGATCAGCAGGGCCCTAACGAGAGCACCCCTCTCGGGTTAGTAGATGTTGCACGGTATTTACCTTCCGATAGCGATTTCGGTGCCACCGATCAGTTAGGGGTTTTGGCGGTCTTTTGGCTGGGAAGCTGGTCGTAGTCGCCAGCCGCATGGGATTTAGTCGGACCGAATCGCGGTGTTCACCGCACCTGCACACGCCTTATCAGCTCGCATCAACCGCAGTGTCGATGACATCGCGCGATGTATCAAAAATGCTCGGGACGACGGCCGCTTGTGGGGGCGGACGTGATTGCGTCACGGCCGCAAGCGTTGAGGCGCGATTGGACGGCGTCTTAGCCGAGCGCGGTGTCCATCGCCATCATGATGATGAAGCCGCTCAGGAATCCGAGCGTTGCGACGTCGGTATTCCCCTGCCGTGTGGTCTCTGGCAATAACTCTTCGACGACCACGTAAAGCATCGCGCCGGCGGCAAACGCCATCGCGTACGGCAGCACGGGCTGAGCGACCAGGACCAGGGCGCAGCCAATCACGCCGGCGATCGGTTCGACCGTCGCAGAGAGCTGGCCGTACCAGAAGGCGCGGAGCCGACTCATACCTTCGCGGCGGAGTGGCAGCGCGATCGCCAGGCCCTCGGGGATGTTCTGCAATCCGATACCGGCGGCGAGTGCGAGCGCCGGGCCGGGACTGCCGGCGCCGAATGCCACGCCGACCGCCAGCCCCTCCGGGAAATTGTGAATCGTGATGGCGACCATGAGCAGTACGGCGCGGCGGTAACCTGAGCGTGGCCCCTCTTGCGTGGCTTCGTCAGGAAACTCGGGATGCAGATGGGGCAGCAGTTGATCGAGGCCGAAGAGGAACAGACCGCCGACGGCGAGACCGACGACCGCTGGCCACGTTCCCCCCATCTCGATCGCAGGCTGCAGCAGCGACCAACACGATGCGGCGACCATGACACCAGCGGCGCCACCCATGAGCGCGTCCATCAGCCGGCGCGGCGCCGTCCGAAAGAACAACACGGGAGTCGTGCCGAGGGCTGTCAGCAGGTAAGTGCCCATCGTCGCAACCAGCGCCTGCGAGACCGGATCGAGCGCCGCAAACCAGGCGGGCATGGCTGCCAAGATACACTGAACGGATGACGGAGTCTTCGCAGCAGACGCCCGCCCCCTCCGCATCAGCGTCGGCGTCCGGCATCATTTTTCTCACCGTCGCCGAGTTCTACTGGCTGACGCTGGGCATGTGGGTCGGCGGGATTTTCATTCTGACGTTGATGCCCTATTTGTTGATACCGCGCGTCGGGATGGGGCTTGGCGTCGCGGGCTCGTACCTGCTGTTTTTCCTGTGCTGGCAGCCGATCCAGGTCGTCACACAACGGACGTTCGGGATGCGCGCAGGACTCGTGCGCATGCTGATGTTTGTCGCGGCCGCGGCAACCCTGGCGTTTTACCTGAGAGAGAACTTGCTGGCGCTGACGCGCTAGGCTCTCGAGGCTGACCCAAGCACCGGACAGTGGGCCACTGCGCTTTATACTGATCGAGTGCGAGTGCTCGGTATCGACTATGGCGCGCGCCGCATCGGGCTCGCGTTGAGCGATGCGACGGCGACCCTGGCGTCACCGTGGCGCCTCGTCGATCGTCCCGCCTCTGACCCGGCCACCTTGGCCTTGCTGGTGCGTGAAATCGAGCAACTGATCGCACACGATGACGGTCTCGAGGCCGTGGTCGTGGGGTGGCCGCGCCGCCTCGATGGATCACCGACGCACCAGACCCCGCAGGTCGAAACGCTCGCGCACGCACTCGAACAGCGCGTCACTGTGCCCGTCGTTCTGCAGGACGAGCGGCTGTCGAGCCACGAGGCGGAGGCGCGACTGGCGCTGCGGGAGCGTGATTGGCGCAAGCGTAAGGTCAAACTTGACGCGGCCGCGGCGGCGATCGTGTTACAGGATTATCTCGACCATCGAAGGACCGGATGAGACTGCTTCGAAACCTGTTGCTCGCGGCTCTGGTGCTGGCGCTGGTTGCCGGGGTGGCTGCGTATTTCGGCGTCGCGCGCATCCACGAAAGCTACAAGGGGTACGACGAGCCGGACGTATTTGTCGAGGTGCCTGCGGGAGCCGGCCCCGCAGTGATTGGTCAACGACTGGTGGGCGCAGGCGTTATCCGCGACCTCACCACGTTTCGCGGCGCCATGTGGCTGAGCGGTCAGGCCCGCGACCTCAAGGCGGGCGAGTACCGCTTCAATCGCAGCCTGTCAGCGATGGAGGTCATCGACAAGATCGCGCGCGGCGATGTCTACCGGCGTCTGGTCACGTTCCGTGAAGGCTTGATGATTTCGGAGATGGCGCGTGCCTACGAGGCCGGAGGACACGGCAGCGCTGCGGATTTCGAACGGGCGGCCGCGGATACGACGGCGATTCGCGAGTGGGATCCGCACGCGACCGACCTCGAGGGCTATCTGTTTCCCGAAACCTACACGCTGCGGCGGGACACGCCCGCCGCCGCGCTCGTGGCGCAAATGGTCGATGTGTTCGCGAAGGCATTGACCCCGGCCCTTCGCGAGGCAGTTCGGGCGCAGGGGTTGACAGTGCGCGAGGCTGTGACGGTGGCGTCCCTGGTAGAGAAAGAAACGGCGGTGCCGGACGAACGTCCGGTGGTGGCGGCCGTCTATCTCAATCGGCGCAGAACGGGAATGCCGATGCAGGCTGACCCCACTGTCATTTATGCGCTGCAGCGCGCGGGTCGCTACACCGGCAACATTCGTCGTGACGATTTGCAGTTCGATTCGCCGTACAACACTTACCGATATCCCGGTCTTCCGCCAGGACCGATTGCGGCGCCAGGGAAAGCCTCGCTCGAAGCAGTCGCCAGCCCGGCACAGGTGGACTACCTCTACTTCGTCAGCAAGAACGACGGCTCACACGTGTTTGCCCGAACCCTCGACGAGCACAACCGCAACGTGCAGCAGTGGCAAGTGGACTTCTTCCGCCAGAAGCGTCAACAACAATGACGGCGCTGATCCGCGAGCTCGAATCTGGTGCCGCGCGTCTGCGCGGAACCACTCTGGACGGCACCATTCGCCTGGCGGAGCCGGCCCTCAATCAACTGCTCGCCTCGGCCACGTCCGCCGGCCTGACGCTCGCGGTGCTGCCCGGCAATCGGCTGGCCGCGCGACTCGGCATGCTGCACGCCACCGTCATGCTTCCGCCGATATCGGACTTGTCGCGGTCGCCGGAGCTGACATTTTCACTAGCCTCGATCGCCATCGCCTGGGCACTGAAGCAGGTGCTGAAGCAGCCGTTCATCCACATTCATGGCCGCAGTGTCACCATCGACCTGGCTGAGGTTCCGGCGCTGCGTGGCCATCATCACTTGTTGCGATTCATCAGACGGGTCGAACTTTCTACGGAGCCTGGGGTGGTGGCCGCGCACTTCCATGTGGCGGTGGCATGACCCGGGCTCGCGGAAACGAAATCGGAGGGGCGCACATGAAGCATTGGATCGAGACGCAATTGGCGAACGGGTTGCCGGCATTTACGGGGTCGGCGATAGCGGGCACGATTTCCGTGAAACAAGAACTTGTCAACGACGTGCTGGCCGAGCTGCTCAACCAGAGCCGCGACATCCCGCGACCGATAGAAGGCGGTCTCGACTTGGCGGAGTTTGCCAGATATGTGAAAGGCGCCTCGGTGCGCGCTGAGTCAGGCACATTGCTGATCGACTTCAAGATCGCGGTATAACGGCCTTCAAGAAGAGGCACGAATTTCGCAACTTGCCACGATCAGATCTTCATGAGAGGTGATTGATGGCAATAAATGAAAGCGGACTGCCGGGTTCAACCGGACTGGGAACGAGCGACTGGACTACTTCAAACGAAACGCGCGATCGACGGCCGGCGGGTCCGAGCGGCGGCATCGCACAGCTCGTGCGAGACACCACCTATCAAAGACTCGGTGATCAAAAGGAGCGCGCCAGCGAAACGCTCGGCAGCCTCGCTGGGGCCGTCCGTGGCATGACGCAGCCGTTGCGGGACGGCGGTCAGCCCGCAATAGCCGACTATGCGACCCGTGCCGCAGACGGCATCGAGCGCTGGTCTTCGCAGCTGCGCCAGCAGAATGTCCAGGATGCGCTGCGCGAGGCGCAGCGGTTTGCGCGCCGTGAGCCGGCGCTATTTCTCGGACTGGCGTTTGGGGCGGGACTGCTCGCGGCACGCTTTCTGAAGAGCTCGAACGAAGATGCGGAAAAATCGGAGAGCAGCGGCCGAAGCTGGAATCCGCCGTCGTCAGGTTTTTCGACGACCCCCTCCTCAGCGGCGACCACGTACCCATCGAGTCCCTCGACCTACCCGACCAGTCCGTCGATGCCTTCTTCGGGTTCTGAGGTCACTCCCCGTCTCGGCTCGGCCATCCGGCCGGCAGGAGAGGCGCTGTAATCATGGCGTCCGCCCCGGATTCCCGATCGCTCGGAGAGCTGTTTTCCGATCTCACGCGCGAAATTACCACACTCGTTCGTGCGGAAATCGCGCTGGCGCGGGTAGAGATGGGCGCAAAGGTGTCCCGGGCCGCCCGCCATGCGGGTGCCGTGGCATTCGGTGGCGTGATTGCCCTTGGTGGATTGTTGACGCTGATCGCCGCCCTCGTGCTGATACTCGTTCGCGTCGGGCTGCCGGCTTGGAGCGCAGCACTGCTGGTTGGCTTGAGCCTGGCCTCGGTGGGCGCAATGCTGGCGACGCGCGGGCTGGCTGCGCTGCGCGCGGAGGATCTGGCGCCGACTGAAACCATTCGCACGATCAAGGAGACGACGACATGGAAAGACCACACGGCGAGCTGACCCCGAGTCAGGGACAGCTTAAGGCGGAAATTCACGAGACACAGTCGGAACTGCAGCAGACCGTTGCCGAGATTCAGGAACGCCTGAGCCCGACGAATCTGAAGGAGCAGGCGGCGAACACTGTGCGCGACGCAACGATTGGGAGGGTCCAGGACATGATGAACCGCGCGGAAGGCACAGTCAGTCAGGCGGTCGAAACAACGCGGAACGCCGCGAGCACGGCGACCAGAAGCGTACGCAATAACCCGATGCCCCTCGCACTGATCGGCATTGGCGTGGCGTGGCTGCTGGCCAGTAAGCGTCAACGCAGCGACGAGTGGGATAACCGGGGGCTGCGCGAATGGCCCGAACCCCGCGTCGGGTCGACGACGTCCACAGGTGACACCG
>JACCSI010000100.1 GCA_013813075.1 Acidobacteriota bacterium
GAGCCAACCTTCCGGGATTCCCGAATCACCCAAACTTTCGCTTTTGTTTCGGTGACGCCCTTTAGGGGAACCTTGCGAGCTTACGACCGCCTCCGCTTTCGTGTCAACCCTTTTTCTCGACGCGCCAGCGTTGGTGTTGAACCGCGGTTGGTGTCGCAGGGACGTCTGAGGTGGCTGCTGATCACCTTGCGGTTTCAGCTCGATGCCTTTGACCGAAGGCACCGCGAAGCGCGTCTTGAATATTACGATTCGGGATACGCCCTGTCAACCCCCTCGCGCGAAACTTCTCACACACTTCGCAATGCCGGGGCGATGCGCGCGGTCGTGGAGTCACGTGACAGCCTTCAGGCCCCGGCGCAACGCTCGCTAGCACGACGCTAGGCTAGATGACGCGGACGATGCGCCGGTCGCGCTGGCCTTTACGTAAAACAATTACCCGGCCGTCGATCGCGTGCGCGACAGTGACGCGACCCCGCTCTTCCACAACACGCTGATCGTTGATATACAGACCACCCTGCGTGATCAGCCGCGTCGCTTCGCTCTTCGACGCGGCCAGCCCCGCCAGAGCGATGAGCTCGACGATCAACACGCCCACTTCGAGTCTGTCGCGAGTCACTTCAATCGAAGGCACATCGTCGAAGACGGTCAGAATCTCTTCACCCGTCGCATTCGCCAATGAACTGCCGAACAGCAGGGCGGACGCCTTCTCGGCAATCTGCAGAGCGACCACGCCGTGTACGAGCGCCGTCACTTCGCGCGCGAGCGTGCGCTGCGCCTCTCGGCCCGCCGGAAGCTGCTCGACCTGCTGTGCGAGCGCCGCAACCGTGTCTGCATCGAGCCACGTGAAGTACTTCAAGTAACGCACGACATCGCGATCGTCGGTGTTGAGCCAGAACTGGTAGAAGCGGAACGGCGAGGTCAGCGCCGGATCGAGCCAGACCGTGCCAGCCTCGGTCTTCCCGAACTTGGTTCCAGCGCTGTTCATCACCAACGGCAGGACTAACCCGTGTACCCGGGTGCCGCGTATCTTTCGGACCAGGTCGCAGCCGGCAGTGATGTTGCCCCACTGATCGCTGCCACCCATCTGCAGGTTGCATCTGTAGCGATCATGCAGCACGACGTAGTCATACGCCTGCAGCAGCTGATAGCTGAATTCCGTGAAGGAGATGCCCTCTTCCGCCCCGAGGCGACGTTTCACGGACTCCTTTGCGAGCATGGCGTTGACCGTGAAGTGCTTGCCCACGTCGCGCAGAAAGTCGAGAAACCCGATCGGCCGCAGCCAGTCGACGTTGTTCGCCATCCTGGCGGCGTTCATGCCGCGCTCGAATTCGAGAAACTTCTCGAGCTGCGCGCGGATGCCTTGGGCGTTCTGCTCGACTTGCTCCACAGTTTGCAGCGGGCGCTCCGCACTCTTGCCGCTGGGATCGCCGATCAACCCGGTGCCGCCACCCACAAGCGCAATCGGCGTGTGCCCAAAGCGTTGCAGTCGCGCCAGCGACATGATCGGCAGCAGCGATCCGACGTGGAGACTCGCCGCAGTCGGATCGAACCCGACATAGGCCGTCATCGGCTCGCGGTCGAGCACCTCGGCCAGCCCCTCGGTGGTGTCATACACGAGTTCGCGCCACGAGAACTCCGCCAACAGTCCCATGGCCTTTATTATGTGCGCGGCTCCAGCAACACCGCGCCCGGTGGCTGTCCCCAAAGCCTGGGCGCCGCCCCCGGCGCCTGACACCCTGCGCCGTATACTGGTCCTTGTGCGCCTCACACGCCGTGACGCGCTGCGCGCGATCGTTGCGACGAGCGTGGGCCTGGCCGCGGGTCCGGTCGCCTATGGCGCCGCATACGAGCGGCACCGGCTGGTCCGCGCAGAGCAGGACATCCCGGTCTCGGGTCTGCCCGCAGCGCTCGATGGTCTTCGCGTCGGCCTGATCACCGACATCCACCACAGTGCCACCGTCTCGGCCGACGATGTCACTCGTGCGGTGAACTTGCTGCGGGCCGCCAACCCCGATCTCGTCGTCCTCGGCGGCGACTACGTCACCTACGGCAATCGGACATACGTCGAACCGGTCGCCGAACTCCTGTCGCCGCTGGTATCGATCGCGCCGCACGGGGCATTCGCCATTCTCGGCAATCACGATGACGACCGCGATATGGCGGCGGCGTTGGCGCGGCGCCAGTTCGCGGTGCTGAAGGACCAGAGAACCACGCTCTCAATTCGCAACGAGTCACTGGACCTGATTGGCATTCGCTACTGGACGCGAAGCATCTCGCATCTGACGCCGCTGCTGAAGGGCGTTGGACCGCACAGCATCCTGCTCGCGCACGATCCGCGGCGCTTGCGGCAGGCCGCCCAGCTCGATATTCCTTTGGTTTTGTCGGGCCACACCCACGGAGGCCAGGTGCTGTTGCCCGGCGTTGGGGCGATCGCGGCGCGCGAGTTCCCGGTGCTTGCCGGCTACGGGCGCGACACCAACACCTCGCTATTCGTCAGTCGCGGAGTCGGCACCGTCTACGTCCCGGTGCGAATCAACTGCCCGCCAGAAGTCGCGGTGCTGACGCTGCGTTCGACGCTGCGACTGTCACAGTCGCGCTGACTCCCTATTTCTGCGCGGCAACGCGAAGCTGATTGGTGACGCCGTGCACGCCAGACAATGTCCGGACCCTGGCCTCGGCGATCTGTCGGTCGCCTGTTGTT
>JACCSI010000159.1 GCA_013813075.1 Acidobacteriota bacterium
CGTTGGAAGCGGGTGACCGAGTCCGTCAGCGCGTTGAATGTCGTCGCTAGGACGCGTGCATCCTCGTCCTGCCACCCCCGCGCTCCAGTCAATTCGAGCTTGCGGGTCAAATCACCAGTCGCGGCAATTTGCCGCATGTGGTCGGTGATACGCGCCAACGGGCGGGTCACGGTGCGCGCGACGCCGTAACTAATCACCACTGCCAGCAGCACCGTGACCGCGCCCACAATCCCCAGCCCCGTCTCGATATCGGACAGCGTCCGCATGCGGTCGGTACGTGAGCGCAGGATGATCGCCAACGGCACCGGTGGGTGTGCCGCTTCCTCGCCCACGGGAATCGGCAGCGGCTTGACGAGCGCCATGTACTCGCTGCCCGCGATCATGGTGCGCGGCACCAGCGGCGTTCCGAGAAGCGCGGCCAGCGCGCCATGCTCGCTGACCGGCAGCGTCGACGAGCGGACCTGCCCCTCGATGGCAAACGCGACCTCCGCACCGGTGAGCGCTTTGAACGACGCGGCGCGTGCGTCGTTCAGGAGATAACCCACGGTCAGCGTGCCAAGCGTTTCTGGTTGCTCGACGCCGATCGTGACGGGCACACTGACGACTTGAAGCACGCCAGACTGCACACCGCCAACGTCGGCGAGGACGCGCCCATGTGCGTCCGTGACGCGGAAAAGATCCGAGCCGACCTGCTCCTGGTAATCGCGCGCAATCGGGTCCACCGTCGGCGGATCGCGCGTCTCGATGGCGGCCTTGAACTTGGGTAAGTCGGCGATGAGCCGGGCGGTGCGCGTGAACGTGTCAAACAGCATCGCGCGCTGCTGATCGACGAGGTTGGCCGCCTCTGTGAGGTCCCGCTGTAGCTCGGCTTCGGCCTCAGTACGCAGGCGGCTACTGACGAAGTACACTGCGAATCCAATCGATACGGCTGCGAGCAACGTGCTGGCCAGAAAAATACGATTGGTCAGGGACGACAGGGCGGTCATCAGCGCGCGCCCCGATGGACATCAACGACACTGCCCGGTGCATTCGTCGCCACGTCGAGTGGGCGCGGCCACCACGGCGTGCCGTCACGCTGCGGACCGTATGCGCCCATGCCGTTTGAAGCGGGCCCTGGCCAACGGACAGGGGCAGCGACCGACAGCACGAGAGCGAGCACACCGATTCGCGTCTCCATGGGCTGGGTGAGGCGATAATAGTCCACAGCACACACCGAGACATAAGCGTAGACGAGAGAGCCGTGCCCCAACGTTTCGTTCCGACCGCTCTCGTGATCTGGCTGACGGTCGGTGTCGTCGCGTTTGCGGACGCGACCGACCGGCAGACGCACCGCCTGGCGCTCCGCGCCGGTCGGACCATCAGCATCAATATCACCGTCGGCAGCGTGCGTATTGAAGGCAGCGCGCGGCAGGACGCGTCAATCGACATCGTGCGCACGGCACCAACCCTCGGTGGCCTGGCTCGGGTGCCTGTGACGATCCAGGAAAGCGATCTCGAGGTGCGCATCGACGCGGCGCAAGAGGAGGGGCGCGCCGACCCGGCGTTTCGCACCGACGTGACGCTGCACGTGCCAACGGCGGCAGTTCTGAAGTCGGTGCGCATCATGGAAGGGCGGCTCACGCTCACGGGCCTCGGCGGTGAAGTCAATGCCGACGTCCGGCGTGGACCGATCGAAGCGACAGACGTTCACGGTATCGTCCGGCTCGAGACCGGGATCGGGCACGTCATTGCCAATCGCATGACCCTGTCGGCGGACGGGCTGTTACGCCTGCGGACCTTCAACGGTGACGTTCGGCTGACGCTCGCGCAGCGTCCGACGGACGCCCGTCTCCTGGTGCTCGCGCTCAACGGCACGATCAGTTCCGATATTCCGCTCCACACGAAGGACACATGGGGGCCACGCTGGGGCGAGGCCACGCTCGGAAAAGGCGAGCCGGTGATCTCGATTGACGTCGTCACCGGCACGATCGACATCAAGGTTGGCGGCTGAGTTTCTTCTGTGCGTCGCGGTATCGCCCCGTGCCTGCCGCGACCTTTTCGTAGGCGGCGCGTGCCTTCTCCATATCCTTCAGGCGCCGTTCGTAGATCTCACCAGCACGAAACCAGGCGTCATAGGGGTTATTTGGAAATTTTGTGCCCAGCGCCGTCCAGACCTGCGCGGCGCGCTCGTACTGGTCCAGATCGCTGTAGAGCTCGCCAAGTCGGTTGAATGCGGCCATTGCATCCGGCGACGTAGGAAACTGCTCCGCCAAGGCTCTGAGCGTGGGAAGCACGTGGGGCACCTGCACGCCAAGGACGGGGTCCACTACGCG